>CAIRRW010000417.1 GCA_903881065.1 uncultured Bacteroidota bacterium | reverse complement strand
TTAAATCATCGTCAATTATAATAGCTTTAATCATCTCTTTTATTTCTGCAAATATACATTTATTTGTAATATTGCGCAACTCTTTACAAATAACAAACTTAACAATATTATGTACGGACTCGTAAATAAAGCAATTCAGGATTTAATAGTTTCAACATACGACCAGACCGCTTGGGAGAGAATTAAAACACACTCAAAAATAACCGAAGATATTTTTATTGGTAATTTGGTTTATGACGATTCTGTAACCTTCGGACTTGCTGTTTCAGCTGCCGAAGTGCTGAATATTCCATTAAACAACTTCCTTGAAAAGTTGGGTGAGTTTTGGGTATTAGATACCGGATTAAAACATTATAACCATTATATGACAGCCGGAGGCAGCAACTTTAAAGATTTTATCATTAACCTTCCCCATTTTCATACCCGAATACAACTTGTGTTCAAAGAAATTCAACCTCCCGAATTTGAAATTACCGATATTACAGAAAACTCCCTTACTGTTCATTATTACTCTACCCGAACCGGTTTGACTCATTTTGTATATGGTTTGCTCAATGGTTTGGGAATAATGTTCAAACAAAAAATAAATATTAAAATTGGTGAATCCACCAATAATAATATCAAACATGATGTGTTTTATATCAATTGGTAAAATAAAATAATGGACAATCAAAGAGAATTAGGTTTTTCAAAATTATTTCCTTTCTATTTTACTATTGATAAGGATTGGAATATTACTTCGGCAGGTCCTTCCTTTTTAAAACGTTTCCCTTCATTAATAGGTAAACAATTTAAAAATGAATACACCATCGTTAGCCCAAAATATTTGAATGAAGCGGAAGATTACAGGAAATTAGAAGACAAACTGATAATAATTAAGCTAAAAGATTCCAATTTAATTTTCAGAGGGCAATTTATTAACCTCGATAATTTACTCTACTTTTCCGGGTCGCCATGGATTAATAAGATGGAGGAATTGAAAGAAAACAATATTTCCATCTCCGATTTTTCCTTATCTGATAATACTGTTGATTTACTTCAGCTGGTGCAATTACAGAATCAGGCGGTACAAGATCTCAATAAGTTGAACGACTTAGTACATAAAAAAAAATAACGATTTAATAGCTTATCAGCTAAGGCTTCAGAGAATAATACAATCCAGTAGTGATATAATATTTGAATTGAATGCTGATTTAATGTGTACAGAGCTTTACTTAAAAGATGATAGTGTATTGGTGATTCCTCGAGAAGGATATGTAGGCAAATATCTTATGGATGTATTCCCTGGCGAGTTTGGGGAAATGATAAAGGATAATATCACAAAAGCTATAAAATCAAAATCACCTGTAGAGATTGAATTTATTAGTACAGTAACAGGTTTGTGGAACAGGGCTCAAATAAATTCATTTGAATTGGATGGCGAAATAACAATTATTGTTTCTACCAGAATAATTGAAGAGAAAAAGCAGAAAGATCTGGAAATCCAAACTTCAAATGCCCGATTAAAAGCTATAGTAAGCCACATGAATACCGGAGGAGTATTACTTGAAAATCAACAGCGAGAAATTGTATTGGTAAATAAAACATTCTGCGATTTATTTTCTATTAATGTAAATCCTGAATATCTTGTTGGTGCCGACTGTAGCAATAGTGCAAAAGAGGCTTCTGTACTTTTTAAAAATCCTGAACAGTTTATTTCCCGAATTACTGAAATACTTGAAAAAAGAGAAACAGTCATCGGAGAAACGCTTGAAATGGTTGATGGGAAAATACTGGAACGGTATTATATTCCTATATACAACAACAATATCTATTTAGGACATCTATGGAAATATATTGATATTACTGAAAGAACAAGAGC
>CAIRRW010000416.1 GCA_903881065.1 uncultured Bacteroidota bacterium | reverse complement strand
TTAAAGGTACTAGGAACATTTTTTAGCAACCCCAAAGAAATAATTACTTTGGGCTATCAGGCAATTGTAAAAAAAAGGAATGTAATCAACTATAAAAAAGTACTTGCCGAAAAATACAATAGACAACAACTTCCTACAGTCGATTTTATCGATTTGTTTCCACAAGTAAACGAAACAATAAATAAGTACAGTTTTCTCACCGATACTTCACTGATTACAGATATACTCTTTTTAAAACTCTTAGCAAAAAAACAGGCACCATGTTCCTATCTGGAAATTGGAAGCTTACGCGGCGAAAGTCTGGGAAATGTGGCCGAAGTAGCCGCCGATTGCACATCTGTAACATTGTCAGATGAAGAAATGCAATCCATGGGTTTCCACGCTAACTATTTGGGTTCCCACGGTATTTTTTTGGACGACACTTCCAATATCACCACTTATCGGCACAATTCACAAACATTCGATTTTAGTAGTTTAAATAAAAAATTCGATCTCATCTTCGTAGATGGCGATCATACTTATGACGGCGTATTAAAGGATACCCAAACAGTTTTTAAACTACTGAAAAATGAAAATTCTATAATCGTATGGCACGATTATGGTGTACATTGTGAATTGGTACGCGAGGAAGTAATGCTTGCAATTTTAGACGGAACGCCTGAAGAGTTTAGACAAAATCTATACCATGTGTCTAACACAATGTGCGCGGTATTTATGAGGGGTAATTTCAAAACCACATTTACACAGCTTCAAACTTTTCCTACAAAAGTATTTAACGTAACAGTTAACATGGAGGCCTTCACTAAGCGAGGGTAGACGAGGTCCAAATCATTGGGTGAACTTCAGATTTAAATTTTATTTGTTATTTTGCAATATGCTACTGTGATTGAAGAACCCGTATTATCAGTCGTAATACCTTGCTTTAATTCCGCTTCCTATATCGAAGAAACATTGCATTCGCTAATGCGACAGACTTTCAGAAATTTTGAAGTAGTATTGGTAGACGACGGAAGTACCGACAATAGTTTACAAGTTGCCGCTGAAGCGATGGAAAAGTTTCAGCTAAAGGGCAGGGTAACGCCAAGGCCGTCACATTTGCCAAAAGGAGTTTCCAATTGCCGCAATTATGGAATCGCCATAGCAAATTCCAAATGGATTAGTTTTCTGGATAGTGATGATTTGTTTTATCCCGATAAGATTTTAGGCACCGTAAATCTGATCAGACAACATGGTGACGATTGTCCGGCTTTTTTTCATCCGGTCCGGTATTTCGAAGATGGAACCAACAACACCTTAAAAGTGTTTCCTTCTATGAGTTCTTTTCCGGAACCCAGATTTATACTGCATGAGCTTATTCCAGACAATTTCATTGTTACTTCAGCAGTTACGCTCAAAAAGTCATTGGCCGATAGTCTCGGCGGTTTCGATACTTCACTACATGGTATCGAAGACTATTTTCTTTGGCTTAGAGTTGCCAAAAGTAGTAAATGGTATTTCGATTCCCATACGTGGACAGACTATCGGGTCCGAAGTTCTTCCTTAATGGGGGGGCGCAAAATGAATTATTATGTCGGGCAGAATATCGACTTGATGGGCGCCGTTCGCAAATCAAAGGAGTTTGATCCGGAAGAGATCACCGAAATTGATAATTTTCTTTTCAAGCAGCAAATGTTCTACTACGCTTCACTTTCTTTACAAAAACACGGGTGGGGTGATTTTTTGAGTGGACTTTCTTCATTGGCTATGTCAGGTAAACTGACGTTATCCTGCCAGCTTTTTCTTAAACACTTTAAATTTTGGATGCTGAAAAAACTTTCGGCAATAAAAAAGCAGTGACCAAAGTCTATTATTCATAACAAAACCCGCAGTCACTGCGGGTTTTGTTATGAATAAATGCAAAGTTATTTCTTATAAACCTTCACGGAAAAAGTAAAC
>CAIRRW010000415.1 GCA_903881065.1 uncultured Bacteroidota bacterium | reverse complement strand
CTGAGAATAAAAATCTTCGTAAGGTTTTTTCCCTTACGAAGATTTTTATTGAATACTAATTTTGAAAAAATGAACCTCTAATAGCTTCAATTATTTATTAAGAGTAGCATCCCCTTTATTAATTTTGGTTACTTTAAATTCCGTTCTTCTGTTCTGCTGATGTTCCTCTTCGGTACATTCCACACCGTTCTTGCATCTATTTACCAATTTGGTTTCGCCATACCCTTTTGCTTTCAATCGGCTAGGTTCAATACCTCTGAAAATTAAATAATCAACAGTAGCCTTGGCACGTTTTTCCGATAAAATCATATTGTATTGGTCACCGGCACGGGAATCGGTATGGCTGCCCATTTCAATACAAATATTCGGATTGTCTTTTAATAAATGAACCAACTTGTCAAGTTCAACGGCAGCATCAGGACGTATATTCCATTTGTCCAAGTCATAATATATGTTTTCAAGGACAATAGGTTTTTCAATTACAATCTGGTCAAGAACAAAATTCACTTCGAAGTTTTCAGAATACTTCTTACCCATTGTACTCAAGTCAACGCTCTGAGTAAAATAATTTTCCTTGGTACCATAAATAACGAACTCTCCATCCGGTTTCAATTTCATTCGGTATCGTCCGTTTGCATCTGTTTTCGTTGAAGCCATTTCTATCTTTTTATTGTTCGGAGAATCATCAATAAGAGTAATAATAGCATCTTCAAATGGAGTTCCTTTTCCCTTTACAGTAACTGTACCAGTAACATAGAATTTAGGGTCATGTTTTTGTACTTCATACATTTTATCGGCATCACCTCTGTTACTGGATACAAAACCAGTCTTGTTGTCTTTATTAATATAAAAAGCAAAATCATCCTTACTGCTGTTCAAGGGATAATTCAAATTTTCCACCTGCAGCCATTTTTTGGTTTTCGGATTATAGGAAGTGGCAAATACATCCAAGCCTCCCATATTGTTGTGAGCATCGGAAGAAAAGTAGAACGTACCATCGTCAGCCATAAGAGGAAACATTTCATTGCCGGGAGTATTTACTTCCTTGCCTAAATTAACAGGTTTTCCCCATGTATTTCCATCAAAAGTAGAACTGTAAATATCTGTTCCTCCTTCACCGCCAGGCATGTCGGAAATAAAGTATAGCGTTTTTTCATCGTTGGACAAACACGGATGTCCGACCGAATAATCATCACTATTGAACGGCATTTCGCTTAAGTCCTGCCATTTGCCGTCTTTAAGTTTAGCACTGAAAATTTTTAAATTGTTTTCGTTCTTTGCATTTTTACGTAAATTGTATTTAAAGTAGTTACTTCTTGTAAAATAAGCCACATCGCCTGATTTACTGAAAGCTGCAGGACCTTCGTGATATCGCCCGTTAATTTCTCCTTTTAACAGTTGAGGACTTAACCAGTTGCCGTCTTTATCTTTCTCTGCAAAATAAAGGTCGTAATATGACTTCCCTGTCCATGCATCTTTTTTAGATTTCAGAGTAACTTTTTTGTCAGCAGTAAAAACAATTCCATTATCATAAGGCACTAATCCAAACATAGAGGCAAATTCAGGAAAATCCATACCCTGAAGCGTATACAAAGTGGTATCACGCATAAATGATTTAACCGAATTGCAGGAAGAAAGAAGCATTTGAGCAACCACATCATTCGGTACAAGATTAAGGTAAGCCTTGAACCATAACTTTGCCTGAGCATAATTCCCTTCCGACATCAGCATTTTGGCATAGTAGAACATATTGATGGGTTCGCTTTCAGGATAGCTGACTATTTCAGCGTATACAGGTTCTGCTTTTGCAATATCATTTATAAGCCGATAACTATTTGCCAAATTGATGCGAGCCAAATGATTATCTGATTTCTTCAGCACTTTATTATAGTCGTTAATCGCTTGGCTATATTGCAAATTGCCGAATTCTTTATTTGCTTTTTTTAATTGATAAGCGGTGCAACTGCTTAGCAGAAGAATGCATATAGTACCCAACTGCAATAGATTTATTTTTTTCATAACATTCTTTTTTATTTAAAAGTAACGGGGAGATTTCATTTTAATAATATCCTTTCCAAAGTCGAATCCAATCATTATTTCATGTGTACCCGATGAATAATGGCGGATATTCGAAGTAGTAATGTCATAAGAATAGGCTACTCTGAATCGTTTATTCGCCTGATATTCCACCATCACACAAACAGCATCATTTGTACGGTAAGAAACGCCCAATGCAATTGCATCGATATACATTGCTGTAAAGTTGATGTCCACTTCCGTAGGTGCCGCAGGCTGGTTTTTTAAGAGAAAAGATGGTTTCAGTTTAAATTTCTCACCAGCATCAAACACATATCCCCCGGTTAAGTAGTAGTGCTTGCGAATGTCAGATGAACTTTCCATACTAATATTAAAGTCATGATTGGGGTCGTATGCAACCATTGCAGGAATTGAAAATCCGGCATACCACTTTTCGGTGTAATAATAAACTCCGCCACCGAATTTTCCAAGAACAGCACTCTTCTTGGTACCGGTAAAATTAGGATCATCATTATCCCAAATGGTTAAATCATCAACTTTTGCCACATAGTAGGAAAATCCACCTTTAATACCGAATCCTAGTTTCCCCTTTCCCAATTTTATAAAATAGGAATAGTTGGCATAACAGTCATTTTGTTGGGTTACTCCTATTTTATCATTGGACAGGATAAGGCCGATACCCATTTTATTATTTAACAACGGACCATCAATGGCGAATATGGAACTTTTCGGAGCGCCGTCAAAATTTACCCACTGCTCACGGTGAAGCAGTGAAGAGCTGAAATATTGATGGCTGCCTGCATAGGCAGGATTAAGAAACAGTCCGTTGAACATATACTGGCTCACCATTACATCCTGTTGTGCTTTTGAAGCAAACAAACTGCCAAGTAAGATTAATGTTATTACAATTCTTTTCATGATTTCTACATTTTTTAAATTTATCTTCTAAGATCAACATAGCCTTTGAATACCATGTCTTCTCCATTTATAGTAAGTATTACAAAATAAGTTCCGTTTGGTAATGCTCCTCCGGTATTGGAACTGCCGTCCCAATCATTGTTATAGCCGCTGAAACTGTTTACTAAATTACCCCAGCGGTTATATATTACCAATAGGTTATCTGGATATATTTCAAGGCCATGTACTACAAACAAGTCGTTCTTTCCGTCTCCATTCGGTGAGAAACCGGTAGGCAACTGTAAAGCCAATGGTTCTTTAAGTTTTATTGAACCAACCGTACTGCAACCCAATACATCGGTAACTACTACAGAATAAACACCGGCAGGCAGATTACTTTGATTTTGATTAGTGGAGTTATTTGACCAGTTGTATATATAAGGCATTGCGCCACCTTCTGTATTCAATTCAATGGTTCCGTCATTTCCGTTGTTGGAACTGATATTTACGCCACCAGTGTATACACTGCCTGTTAACGTTAGCTGAAGTTGTGTAGCCTGAACAACTTCGAATGAATTGGTAACCACACATCCTGAACTGTCAGTAACAGTAACGGAATATGTGCCAGCTGCAAGATTGCTGATACCTGATGTTGAAGATCCAGTTGACCATGCATAAATAAATGGTGCTGTTCCATTATTAACTGTAAGATTAATAAATCCTTCAGAACTGCCATAACACAATGTGCCACTTACAACAGTGCCAATTGTCATGATGGAGATTTGATTTACTGTTGCAGTATCTTGGTGAGTGCAACCGTTTGCATCAGTTATCAATACAGAGTAAACACCACCGACAACATTATGCAAGTCTTCTGATAAAGTGCCGTTTGACCAGGCTGATACGAAAGGACGAGTACCGCCGGTAATGCTTAAATCAACAGTTCCGTTTGCAGCAGCACAGGTTGCCGGTGTAGTGGATACACTACTGGATAATATTGGAGGCTGAGTAAGGTTATAACTGTTATTTATTGCACACCCGTTCAGGTCGGTTACTATTAAATGATAGCTGCCTGCCGTTAAAGCATTGATATCTTCAATTGTTGAAGTGTATCCAGAAGGCCCTGCCCAGCTATAGCTGTAGGCTGGGGCTCCGCCGGCAACTGTAATGTTTATACTTCCATTACTACCTCCATAACAACTTATGTTGTTGTCATTAAATTGAGAAACTACACTCAAAAGAGATAAAGCGGCCGGTTGTTTTAAAACAAGGGAACCGAATGCAGAACAGGAATTAGTATCTGTGACAGTAACACTGTAAACACCTTCTGCCAATCCGCTTAAATCCTGAGTAGAAGCAGTAAATCCTGAAGGGCCATTCCATATATACGTAAATCCGGGAGAGCCTCCAACAGGAGTAAGGTTTATGCTTCCATCATTTGCTCCATAACAGGTCAAATTATATCCACCAAAATATGTTGTGCTTGCCATTGAAACAGAAAGTAGTATTGGTTGAGTTAATGTAATTGTATTAGAAGTGCTGCATCCATTGGCATCAGTTATAGATACACTATATGTGCCAGCAGTTAAACCTGTTGGATTTGGTGCGTTTGATGAATACGTACCAGGACCAGTCCAGGAATAGGAGTAGTTAGTAGTGCCTCCGCTTACAACGGTATTTATACTTCCGTTGGACAAGCCGTTGCAGGTAATGTTATATCCTCCCGGTGCTGTAGGGCTGCTTACATTGTTTGTCAATACGGCAGGCTCTGTCAGTGTAATATCTGCAGAGTTGGCAATGGTGGCACATCCGTTCGCATCTGTTATTACAACAGTATATGTTCCGACTCCAATACCGCTTATGTTTTGTGT
>CAIRRW010000414.1 GCA_903881065.1 uncultured Bacteroidota bacterium | reverse complement strand
CAAAAATTGCAATGTGGAAATTGTTTTATTAAAAGAAGATATTGTATTAAATTATTATATTACAAGTATTATGCATCAAGTATTCTCATTGAAAGACCTTGAAAAAAACGAGGATATAATGGACTATCGAGACAAAGAAGGTTCGTTTAATATGTACATGATCGAAATAGATAAAGTGCTTGATAGTTTAATTAAGATTAATCCTGAAAATTGTAAATTATTTGATGGTCTCGGCAGATATTATTATGAAGTGCAAACCAAATATGGTGGCAAGTGGCTTAAAGGGAATAATGAACTCTATAGATTAATTGAAACTAACTATAAAAAGGCAATTGATGGTAAATGTGCCGACTATCTTGCTTATTATGTGATGGGCAACATCTATACTGAGCAAGGAAAGTATAAGGACGGGATACCTTATTTCATTAAATCGATTGAATTGAATAAGAAAAATGCTGATTCATATTATAATGCTGCATACGCCTATTTTAATATTGATGATAAGGAAAACGCACTAAAATATGCGAAGAGTTCCTTTGATTTATATTCCGATTCATATGTTAAAAGTGATGCGGCAAGAATGATTGGCCAAATATATTTTGAGTTAAATGATGAGAAAAATGCGTTGGCAAATTTTGAATTGGCAAACAAAATTGATACAGGTAATTATTATAATATTAAACCGATGCTTTATCTATATGTAAAATCAGGAAATGAAAAGGCAAAGGAACTCACAAAGCAGTTTTTCGATTTAGATCCTGAAAACCCGATGATAGACAGCGATCTTGAGGATATCTATTATAACAATAAAAAGGAGAATGAATTGGCAGCATTTTATAAAGATGAGTTAAAATTTTTTAGGAATGATGATAAAGTAAATGGTAATCTCAATTTTTATTTAGGGAAAATATATCTGAATACAGATAAGAAACTTGCAAAGGAATATTTCCTGAAAGCAAAGGATATTTTAAGCAATACATACGATAAAGACCATCCTGTATTTAAGGCAATTGATGATGGCATATCAGAATCTGAAAAATAAATATTTATCTGCAAATGCAATCAAAACATAAAATAGTAATAGCAATTACTGGTGCCAGCGGTGCCATATATGCGAAGGTATTGTTGGGGAAATTACAACAACTTACAGACCAGATACAAGAAGTAGGTATTGTGATGAGTGACAACGCCAAGGAGGTGTGGAAATTTGAACTTGCTAATACGGATTATTTGCTAATGAAAGCTAAGGAGAACGGCATTAAATTTACCTTTTATGATAAGAATGATTTCTTTGCGCCCTTTGCTTCAGGCTCTGCCAAATATGATACAATGATTATTTGTCCATGCAGCATGGGTACTTTAGGACGTATTGCTTCAGGTATTTCAAATGATTTGACTTCCCGGGCGGCAGACGTTATTTTGAAAGAAAGGCGTAAATTGATACTTGTAACACGTGATACTCCTTTAAGTTTGATACATATTAATAATATGAAAACTGTAACAGAAGCAGGAGGTATCATTTGCCCTGCAAGTCCTTCATATTATAGCAAGCCAATTAGCTTTGAAGACCTTGCCTCCACAGTAATAGATAGAGTACTTGATTTAAGCGGACTAGATATTTCTGGATTTCGTTGGGGCGAAAAACAATCAGGATAAGTTAAGTATAGAATAAATAAAGCATTTATTCGCTTTGATGGGTTTCAGTTTTTCTTATATTTAAAACCAAAAATAATAAATCAATATGTTTTTAAAGTTACCTGTAAGAGGTGGAATAGTTTTCTTTTTTTCATTTCTTTTATTCAATACCGCTTCAGCGCAGTTTGCAACCAATTATGTTCCATTAAAATCATCAGGGATTATACCTGACGATTTCCTGAAAACAGCAAGAGCTTTGTCCGAAGCAGAAGTTAAGTCCATCAGTTATGGGAAAGACCACGATGCCAAAGCTCAATTTGCAATTTCACAAAACTACTTTTTGCAGAATTTATTACTTAATGGAGATGTATTAATCAATGATCCCTTATCAAAATATGTAAACAAAGTAGCAGATGAGTTGCTTAAAAATGATCCATCGTTACGTCAGCAGATGCATATTTACGTAATTAAAAAAACTGAAGTAAATGCACATGCCTTCGATAAAGGATATATTTTTATAAATATTGGATTGATTGCACAACTTGAAAACGAAGCGCAACTTGCATATATACTTGCCCACGAGATTACTCACGTTGTAAAACATCATTCGATAACAGAATACATCGAAAATATAAAAATTGATAATGGTACTTCTGAGTACGAAAAAGGTTCGGAAGAAGATCGTAATTTGGTTCGTTATAAATTTTCGAAAGAACAGGAAACGGAAGCAGATGTAGAAGGTTTGAAATTGTTGAAAGCCTCAAAATATAGTGTCAAGTCAGTTGACGGTGCATTTGATGTTATGCAGTATTCGTATTTACCTTTTGAATTAGTGGATTT
>CAIRRW010000413.1 GCA_903881065.1 uncultured Bacteroidota bacterium | reverse complement strand
GGAAATTTTTTCTGTTTTTTTATTAAGTACTGTTAAATTTGTTTTTGGCGGTGTTCCCCTTGCTTTAACTTATAATTTCTCATTTTTCGAATCTGTTACAGTCACCTCTATTGGCGGGTTTACTGGATGCATTTTCTTTGTTTTTTTAAGTGAAAAGTTAATTCTCAATTACCGACACCGTATTGCAAATAAATTACATCTCACTAAAAAAAGTACAACAAAAAAAGTATTTACGAAGAAAAAAAGATTTATCATTAAAGTAAAAACACGATTCGGATTGACAGGTATAGCCGCCCTCACACCCCTATTGTTATCCATTCCGCTTGGTTGTTTCGTCGCTGTCAGATATTTTAAAAACAAACAACGTGTATTAATTTATATGTTCACATCTGTTTTCCTTTGGTCAGTTGCTTCTTATTATTTATACAAACCATTAATTAATGCCATACGAACATATCTTTTTTGATTTAGACCATACCCTCTGGGATACTGATAAAAACTCTCATCAAACAATTTCCGAACTTTTTCTTAAACATAATCTTCAACAAAAAGGCATCAATTCTCTTGATAATTTCATCAAAGAATATACCATAATAAATAACAGAATGTGGGATGAATACCGCATTGGAACAATTGATAAACATACACTGCGTTACAATCGTTTTGAAGAAACATTTTCAAAATTTGGTATTGACAACCGACCGCTTGCTGAATCCTTTGGTGATGATTTTGTAAACATTGCACCTTACAAAACAAATCTCCTGCCCTATGCTACCGAAGTGCTCGACTATCTCCACCCAAAATATTCGCTGCATATTATTACCAATGGATTTGAAGAAGTGCAGCATATCAAACTTAAATATTCAGGGCTCGAAAAATATTTTAAGAATACAATTACTTCCGAAGCTGCGGGTCATAAAAAACCTGATGTACGTATATTCCACTATTCAATGAAACTTGCAAACGCCATTACCGGCAATAGTTTAATGATAGGTGATAATCTGAAAGCTGATATTATTGGTGCACGAAATGCAGGAATACACCAGATATTTTATAACCAGCAAAACGAAAAGCATTCGGAAGAAATAACCTATGAAATAAAAAGCCTGAAACAACTTTTTGATTTGTTGTAACATATCTTATCTAGAATTTAACAGACTATCATCCTTATCCAAAACTGTTGCCCTTTGCTATAAAATTTTAATAGGTAAAGATTATTAATAAAGAATTTTTCTCCTCTAAATGTACTAATAAAATCACAAATTATTTAAATCATTCTTTTATAAGTCGAATCATTATATTTGATTAACTTTGTATATAAATATACTCAACTAATACACGACTTAAAGAATTTGTATTTAGTGCCTAAAATAAATTAAATGAAAACAATTAAATTCGTTTCACAAGATAAACAACAACATGCTTTTGCTGCAGCAGTGCGCAAAAACGTTCACAACTACTTCACTGAATCAGGACTATCAACAAAAGGCAATTTCCGATTAGTACTTAATACCATCATAATGCTGGTACTATATGTTGGCCCATTTGTATTATTATTTACCATGAAAATGAATCCCTGGATGGCTGTCATCATGTCAGTAATTATGGGAATCGGCTTAGCCGGAATTGGAATGGGTACTATGCACGACGCTGTGCACCATGCCTACTCGAGTAAAGAATGGATTAATAAAGTATTTGGCGGAACACTATACCTTATCGGAAGTAATGTATTCAACTGGGAAATTCAACACAACATTTTACATCATACCTACACCAATATTGATGGATATGATCAGGATATAGAATCGAAGGGACCTATACGCTTATCCGAACATGCGCCACTAAAAAAGATACATAAATACCAATATATCCATGCTTTCTTCTTTTATGGATTAATGACCATTTCAAAATTAGTTAAGGATTTTACCCAGTTAATAGTTTATAATAGAGAAGGAATCACTCGCCGATATAACTTTAATCCTACATTAGAATATATAAAGATGGTGGTACTTAAACTGATTTATTTATTCGTAATAATTGGTTTCCCAATAATGTTTACGTCATTTACATGGTGGCAGGTAGTATTAGGATTTCTGTTGATGCACTGGACAGCAGGATTCATTTTAAGTGTTATTTTCCAAATGGCACACGTAGTAGAAGGTACTGAAGAGCCTTTACCAAATGCTGATGGTATCATCCCTAACGATTGGGCAGTTCATCAATTGCTTACAACATCAGACTTTGCCAGAAACAATCAATTTCTGAATTGGTACGTTGGAGGATTAAACTTTCAGATTGAGCATCATTTATTTCCAAATATAAGCCATGTACATTACCCTAAAATTGCACCTATTGTAGAGAGAACAGCAAAAGAATTCGGCTATGATTATAATTTAAAGCCGACATTCCGTAAAGCTTTTATTTCACATGTGCGCAGGCTAAAGCTTCTTGGACAACCTGCCGTATAATTAGAAACTTGCATTCCTGATTCATCTTTACAGAATATAATCTGTGACGTATTACCTTTGTTCAAATTAAAAGAACGACAATGAATTTTGAACTCCTTATACAAAGCCAACAAACATTTTTCAATTCTAACAAAACCAAAGATATTGGTTTTAGAAAACAACAACTTGAAAAACTAAAACACATTATCCGGCAGAATGAAACGCTGTTATATGAAGCTATTTATAAGGATTTCAAGAAGTCGGAATTTGATACTTACACCAATGAGTTGTTCTTGTTGTACAGTGATATAAATACCGCTATAAAAAACATTGACGCATGGTCAGCAAAAAAAAGTGTAAAAACAAACTTCTTTAATTTCCCTGCTTCCAGTTATATTATTCCCGAACCATTGGGTACAAGTTTAATTATAGGAGCATGGAATTATCCTTATCAATTATCCTTGGCGCCTGCCATTGCAGCTATTGCAGCAGGTAATACAGTTATTTTAAAACCTTCCGAAATAGCATTGAATACAAGTAATGCAATGGCAAGCATTATCAACGCCAATTTTTCAACTGAATATTTCACTGTGGTAGAAGGTGGTGTAGCGGAAACAACTGAATTATTAAAGCAGAAGTACGATAAGATGTTTTTTACAGGAAGTACGTCCACCGGTAAGATTGTATACGAAGCCGCTGCCAAACACCTCACTCCTGTAACGCTTGAACTTGGCGGAAAAAGCCCTGCCTTTATTACCAAAGACTGTAACCTGAAGCAGACCGTAAAAAGGCTCGTTTGGGGCAAATTTTTAAATGCCGGACAAACATGTATCGCGCCCGATTATATAGTTGTTGACAAGCGAATAGAGGAAGATTTTATAAAAGTATTGAAGGATTGTATTGCTAAATCTGATTATTCCTTCGCGAACAATAACTATGTTCAGATAATAAATGACAAACACTTTAATAGGCTGGTAAATTTAATTGACAAAACTAAAGTAGTATTTGGCGGAAGCAGCAATAGTGCCGAACGGTACATAGAACCAACTGTTTTATCAGGTATTTCGTTTGCAGATGAGATAATGAAGGAAGAAATATTCGGGCCACTGCTGCCCATAATTTCATATACTAATATAGATGATGCGATAGCAGAAGTGAAGAAAAAGCAGAAGCCGCTGTCGTGTTATATTTTTACTGATGACACCAAAATAAAGAATAAAATACGTTCCGAAATTTCTTTCGGAGGAGGATGTATCAACGATTCGGTGATGCATATTTCAAATGATAATTTACCTTTCGGCGGTGTGGGTGCAAGCGGAATGGGAAGTTATCATGGCGAGGCAGGATTCAAAACATTCTCTCATTATAAAAGCATAATGGAGAAACCGTTCTGGTTCGAACCCAATTTCAAATATCCTCCTTACACAAAAAGAAAGCTCAACCTGATTAAGAAATTAAAATCGATTATCTAATTACCTTCTATAAGATTGACTGTGGAAAAGAAAAATGTAACCACATAGGCACATAGAAATAAAGTAAATCAATAGAGAAATAAATTTCCACACATAGTTCATCACTATGAAAAGCGAAGCTTCTATGAGTTATAATCTCCTTGCAAAAAATAAACTATGTGTCTATGTGGTTAGATTTATCCAAAAGAAATCTGGTATAAATCCTAATTAAAGATATGCAACGTGGTACCGTCAAAAGTAGTTTGATAGGCTTTAAGAGGCGCTGAAGCAGGCCCTTGCGTAACGCTGCCATCATAAATAGAAAACTTCGAATGACAACACGTATCAACAGCGATAATGCGGGTAGCATCCACCGAAACAGTTGCACATGGCTGCGAGGACTGATACGTACAATTTCTGTCATACGCCAATATCTCAGTAGCCGATTTACGATAAAGCAAAATCCCCCTTGCACCGCCTGTAATATATACATACCCGCCTACCGGATTCAAATTAACAAAACTAGGACTGTTCGAATATAGATAAATATCAACAGTAGTAAGCGGCACGCTGCTATTGTTTGATTTCTTGCAACTAACCGCATAAGCAATAAATACCAATACAATTACTATTTTAAAGAATAATTTCATCTATTGTGATTATAACACAAAATTAATCAAAATTAATCAGGTGGCTGTTTAAAATCGATTAAGACTAATTGGTCAGAGATTTGTGAATCAGTATTCCGATTACTAAAACAATTATTTCCTTTTGGGCGAATCATCTTTCTGCCATTCATCAAGTTCGTTCCGGCTTTTGTTTCACTCTTTTTTATTTTTTGAAGGAAAAATAAAAAAGGATTTCCACGACAATCCGGCGCAGTTGGAAGTGTAGAGTATTTTATGAATTTTTATGTGGTTGTTGTAGTGGCGAGACGCCACCTTTAAGTGCAGCGAATCAAAAAGGCTCGCGGCTGAGTTTTAAATACAAACATTCCCCTATCATAAAATAGCACTTGCAAATATAAATTTCTGCTAAAGCATTTGGAACATCGCTAGAACGAAAGAGCATTTTATAAAATGAGTATCTTATTTCAGAATGTTAACTTTGTAAATATTTTATTAGAATGAAAAGCATTTTAAATTCTACTCTTGTATTCTTAATGCTAATTCATTTTAATATAGCTTACTGTCAGCAATCGTGTATTACTGCTGGAGATATTACTGTCGACAACTATACTTATTTTTATCCATTAGACACTATATTAAATTTCGGTTATCTTATTCCTCCCTCTATAGTTAATCTCGATATTAATAATGATAACAGCACCGATTTTATAATTACCTGTTTTTCCGGAATGAATGGCTGGTATGTTGAAGAATGTTCTATAATTCAAGGTGTCGGGAATAACAAAGTTTTGGTCAATAGGGCCCATCCTGGATACCCAGATACTTTAAACTTTAATTCTCCGATATGTGATAGTGGTTTATGGGCTTCAAGAGCGACTTTTTGCCATTCTATGTATTACCCACCTCCTAATTTAAATACAGGCTACGACAGTATTTCCGGATTTGAAAATCCCAATAAGTATGTTGGTTTAAAATTGGTAAATTCAGTAAATTCAACAACTTATGGGTGGGCTCAAATAGTTAATCCACAGCCTTCTGAAATTATTATATCTGCATTTGGATGTGGCAGTTTCCCCCCTGAAAATGGGGTAATTACTTTTCCTAATCCTACAGATGAATACATAAATATTTATTTACCCCATTACAATAACTACGAAGTACAACTATATGATATTAAAGCTGAAATTATTTATAACAACATTGGTAATATTAAACAGATTGATATACGATCACTGGCATCGGGTATTTATTTTCTGAGAATTATTACAAATGACCATACTATCAACCAGAAAATTATTGTTAAACGAAAAACAAATAACTAAAGGCAATTTTTGCAAAAAGAATAATTTTACTGTTTTACCAACTCCACTTTTTCACCTCTTATATCCAAGGTATCATTTCACTACCTCAAAACCAAAAACGAACCCTCCTACAATTTCATCCACAAAAAAACTTCCCGCATAATTCTCCGTACAAGGCAAAGAAATGTCACTTCAGTTTCCTTTTTCGAGTTAAAAGCACCTTTTTTCCTACCCTTTAAAATACTGAAACCATTACAAACACTAATAAAAGTACTATTACGTATAAAAAATATATTATTACGTGTAATGTTCCAGCTATTACATGTAATTATTCCTTCCGCAAACATAATTATTTGGCTGAGAGATTTCGGAAGTGAAATAAGTGCTATT
>CAIRRW010000412.1 GCA_903881065.1 uncultured Bacteroidota bacterium | reverse complement strand
CCTATGGTGCAGGACTTTTTTTGCTCCGCAGTTTCCTTATTGCACTACCAACTTTCTAAATACTCTTGCTTCATTATTTTCAATTTCAAGAGTATAAACGCCTCTTGCAAACGAAGAAATATCAATAGTTGATTGCTGATTCATTAGCAAAGATTGATAAACAAGTTCACCCACCACATTGTACATCTTTAAATTAATATCCTTCATTCCATTTCCAAGCTGAACTGTAACTTCATCTCTTGCTGGATTAGGATAAACAGAAATATCATTGTCAAAAGAATTATCAGCTATACCTACTCCAACTGAAGCCTGATGGCGAATGTTAGAGTGAGATGTATTTACCAATGTTTTTGTTGGATTACAGATAATATTCCAATTTGTTTCTACCCTCCAACTAGCTGTGTTCTGCAAAGTTGAAGTCCAACCGACATCCGTCTGTGTAAGTTGTGAACCTGCAACACTATTTACAATATGCCAGTTTCCGTTACTCTGGTCATCCCTCCATAAATCATAAGAAACCAATGTATTTGAAGGCAATGGTACCGGCTGTCCTTCTATCTCATAAGCATTCCAGGTAAATGTACCATTTGTCTGAAGTATATAAATAGTATTATGGAATTCACTTAAAGGACTGTAATTGCCCAATGAATCTTTTATCTGTAGTTTATATCGATACGTTCCTGCATTTGGATTACCTGTATTTGGGAAATACAGGTATCTGGCAGTATCAATAAATTCACTTAAAGCTGTGTCTTTAACCGCTCCTACTCGCTGATAACCTGCACCTGTTTCACGATATATTATAAAGGAATCAACCTTTGTATATTGAGTTTTATCCCAATAAATAATATTATAAACAGATGCATTATCCACTGATACCTCACAAATACTTGGAGGTGATGGTTGAGCAATAACGGTAGTTGTTTGTGTTGGTGTAGTATTTGAACATCCATTTCCATCAGTATAAGAATAATTTACAGGGAAAGTTCCTCCTCCTGCTAAGGACGGGTTAAATACCGTACCATTAATACCTGTGCCAGTGAAAGTACCTCCTGCAGGAACACCAATAAGGTTAGAAGGGGTGTTATTATAGTAATAACTTGAAGCTAAACCACTGAAGCTTACAATTGGCAAAGGATTAATAGTTATAGAAGATGTTGCGTAATCACTTGCGCAGCCTCCTGCAGCTACAATATTATTGGTAATTGTATAATTTCCTGCGGTGCTTCCTGAAAGATTAATTTCCCCTGTTACTGTACTTACAAAAGATAAACCGGAAGGATTTGCACTAAAGAAACCTCCACTTGCTCCTGTTCCAAATAATGGTAATGGGTTTGTTGCACTGCTGCAATAGGGTGACCCATTATAACTGAACGATGCTGAAGGTGCTGATGTTACGGTAATATCAAATGTTGATGAATTGGAACATGAACTATTTGTAGTATACGTAATAGTATACGAACCCAAAGTAGAGGCACTTAAGTTTATTAAACCATTATTTGTATTTAAGAAAACCAGACCTGATGGTGCTGAAAATGTTCCGCCATGCAATCCTGTAATAATAGCACTTGGATCATTGCCTGATTGACAGAAAGTTGCTGAAGAGTAACTAAAATTAGCGTTATCCAGCGGATTAACTAATACCGAAATTGTTTGGTCACTGCCTACACAACCTCCTGTTACTGATGTTGGAGTAACTGTATAAACAACATTCTGAACATTCGCAGAAGTATTAACGATTGTATTCTGCAATGTACTGCTTCCTTGAGCAGTAAGATTCTCACCTGTTGTATTGGTGTTGTCTGTTGCTATCCAGCTATAAGTAGAATTAATATTGCTTATTAATGAAATACTCACAGTACCTCCACTACATATTGTTGAAGTAGCTCCACTAATCATAAGTGGTTCAGGATCCACAGTTACTGTAACCGATTGGTCAGGGCCAACACAACTTCCGGCAGTTGATATTGGAGTAACAGTATAGATAACATTTTGTGAAACGGAAGAATTATTTGTAATCGTATTGCTTAACGTACTGTTCGATTGTGCAGAAACACTCTCACCTGTTGTATTTACATTATTTGTAGCACTCCACAAATATGATGAAGCTACAGTACTTGTTAATGGAATACTTACAGTTGTTCCGCTACAGATTGTAGCTGCTGAAGCATTAGTCATAGTTGGCAATGGATTTACTGTAACAGTTACTGTTTGTGTTGTTCCCACGCAACCTCCAAATGTTGCTGTTGGGATAACTGAATAGATAACATTTTGAGATGTACTTGAATTATCAATAATGGAATTATTTATAATACCTGTTAATTGAGAAGTAATACTTTCACCAGTTGTATTTGCATTGTTAGCTGCAATCCAAGTATATGAAGCCGAAATATTACTTGATAACGGAATACTCACTGTACCTCCACTACAAATAGATGCTGCATTAGCACTGGTCATAACAGGGCTAGGATTTACCAATACATTCACTACCTGAGCATTTCCAACACAGCTATTACCTGATGTTGGAGTTACAGTAAATACAACTGTTTGTATTATCGAAGTATTATTTGTAATGATATTATTTAATGTAGATGTTGATTGAGAAGCAATACTTTCTCCTGTTGTATTAGGATTATCATTTGCAATCCAGCTATAAGAAGATGCAACATTACTTGTCAATGGAATATTGACTGTGCCTCCACTGCAAATAGTAGCTGTTGTTGTGTTAGTCATTGTTGGCGCAGGATTTACAGCTACCGTTACTGTTTGTGTTGTTCCTGTACAACTTCCCGCGGTTGATGTTGGTATTACAGAATAAACAACATTTTGTGCATTCGCTGAATTATTTGTTATGGTATTACTTAATGTACCATTTGATTGTAACGTAGTACTTTCTCCCGATGTATTTGCATTATCGGATGCAATCCATGAATAAGTAGAAGATAAATTACTTGTCAATGAAATGCTCGCTGTTCCTCCACTGCATATTGTTGCTGATGTTGCACTTGTCATTGTTGGTGTAGGATTTACGGATACCGTAACTGTTTGCGGTGTTCCTGCACATCCTCCCAATGTAGCTGTTGGAGTAACCGTGTAAACAACATTTTGTGCTGAAACAGTATTATTTGTTATTGTATTATTCAAAGTACTTGTTGATTGAGAAGAAGTACTTTCACCTGTAGTATTAGTATTATCGTTTGCTATCCATGAATACGACGATGATACGTTACTGGAAAAAGGAATATTAACCGTTCCGCCACTACAGATAGAAGTTGATGAAGAACTACTCATTACTGGAACAGGATTTACAACCACCGTTACTGTTTGAAGCGCTCCTGCACAGCTTCCTGTTGTTGCTGTTGGAGTAATTGTATAAACAACATTTTGTGCAAAAGTTGAATTATTGGTTATTATATTATTTAATGTACTAGTTGATTGAGAAGCGATACTTTCTCCAGTTGTATTTGGATTATCATTTGCAATCCAATTATAAGAAGATGCAACATTACTTGTCAATGGAATATTAACTGTGCCTCCACTGCAAATAGAAGCTGTTGTAGTGTTAGTCATTGTTGGTGCAGGATTTACAGCTACCGTTACTGTTTGTGTTGTCCCTGTACAACTTCCTGCGGTTGATGTTGGTATTACTGAATAAACAACATTTTGAGCATTCGCTGAATTATTTGTTATGGTATTACTTAATGTACCATTTGATTGTGACGTAGTACTTTCTCCCGTTGTATTTGCATTTGCGCTAGCTGCCCATGAATAGGTAGAAGATAAATTACTTGTCAATGAGATGCTCGCTGTTCCTCCACTACATATTGTTGCTGATGTTGCACTCGTCATTGTTGGTGTAGGATTAACGGCTACTGTAATCGTTTGCGGTGTTCCTGCACATCCTCCCAATGTGGCTGTTGGAGTAACCGTGTAAACAACATTCTGTGCTGTAATAGTAATATTTGTTATTGTATTATTCAAAGTGCTTGTTGATTGAGAAGAAGTACTTTCACCTGTAGTATTGGTATTATCGGTTGCTATCCACGAATAAGAGGATGACACATTACTAGAGAAAGGAATATTTACCGTTCCACCGCTACAAATAGTTGCTGATGAAGAACTAGTAATTGCAGGAACAGGATTTACAACCACCGTTACTGTTTGAGGCGCTCCTGAACAGCTTCCTGTTGTTGAAGTTGGAGTTATTGAATAAAATACATTCTGTGCCAATGCGGAATTATTTACAATCGTATTGCTTAATGTACTGGTTGATTGAGCTGTTGTACTTTCTCCGGTTGTATTTGGGTTGTCAGTTGCTATCCAGCTATAGGAAGAAGCAATATTACTAGTTAAAGAAATACTTACTGTGCCGTTACTGCAAATGCTGCCAGATGTAGCACTTGTCATTACAGGTGTAGGGTTTACGGTAACTGTTACCGTTTGTGATGAACCTGTACAACCTCCTAATGTTGAAGTCGGAATTACAGTATACACTACATTTTGAGCCGTAGTTGTATTGTTTGTAATAATATTATTCAAGGTGCTTGTAGATTGCAAAGTGGTGCTTTCGCCTGTAGTATTTGCATTAGCAGCTGCTATCCATGTATATGTCGAACCCACATTACTAGTTAATGCAATATTCACTGTACCTCCACTGCATATTGTTGCTGTTGAAGCGCTAGACATTGTCGGTTTAGGATTTACTGTAACTGTGACCGTTTGTGGTGTACCTGCACAACTTCCTAAAATTGTAGCAGTGGGTATTACTGTATACACAATGCTTTGTGCAACATTCGTATTATTGGTAATGGTATTACTCAATGTACTTGTTGACTGTGCCGAAGTGCTTTCTCCTGTTGTATTCGTATTATCTGTTGCAATCCAACTGAATGTGGAAGAAATAGTTGAATTCAATGGCAAACTTACTGTTCCGCCACTGCATATTGTTGCACTTCCCGAACTCGTCATTTGAGGCAATGGATTTACGGTAACTGCAACCGATTGTGCCGCACCTCCACAACTTCCTGATGTTGATGTAGGAGTAACAGTATAATA
Organism: uncultured Bacteroidota bacterium; assembly: GCA_903881065.1. Taxonomy (GTDB): domain Bacteria; phylum Bacteroidota; class Bacteroidia; order 2-12-FULL-35-15; family 2-12-FULL-35-15; genus 2-12-FULL-35-15. The sequence continues at coordinate 20,078 of CAIRRW010000412.1, read as the reverse complement.
TACAATCTGAGCGATGCTCGAATTATTTGTTATCGTATTATTTATTGAACCTGTTGATTGCTGGCTGATGCTTTCTCCTGTTGTATTAGGATTATCTACTGCTGCATTCCAAACATAAGAAGCTGAAATATTACTGGTCAGATTTATATTAACAGTACCGCCGCTGCATATACTTGATGATGTACTGCTTGTCATGGTAGGTGCAGGATTTACAGTTACATTAATTGTTTGAGTGCTGGTACATCCGCCTACCACTGCAGTAGGTGTTACTGTGTAAGATACCACCTGTGCAGAAGTAATATTATTTACTATTGTATTGCTCAAGGTACTTGGAGATTGTAACGTTGTACTTTCTCCTGTTGTATTTGTATTGTCTGCTGCAAGCCATGTATAATTAGATTGCACATTACTTGTCAACGGAATATTAACTGTACCTCCACTGCAAATTGTAGCACTCGAAGCACTTGTCATTATTGGTGCAGGATTTACTGTAACCGTTACTGTTTGAGGAGTTCCCCCACAACTTCCGGTTGTAGCAGTTGGTGTTACCGTATATGTTACTGTTTGCGGAACAAGTGAATTATTTGTTATCACATCATTCAAAGTTGAAGTTGATTGAGCTGAAGTACTTACATCGGAAGTATTTGAATTATACGTTGCACTCCAACTATAAGATGAAGCTACACTGCTTGTAAAATCAAGCCCTACCGACTGTCCACTACAAATGGTCACCGCCGAATTGCTTGTCATCAACGGATTTGGGTTTACTGTAACAGTAACAGTTTGTGGTGTACCTGCACATCCACCTGAAACTCCTTTTGGAGTAACTGTATAGGTAACGCTTGCAGCAGAAAGATTAGAAGTATTTGTTATCGTATTGCTTAATGTACTTGTTGATTGAGCAGTTGTACTTTCTCCCGTTGTTTGTGCATTTACACCAGCAAGCCAAGTATAATTAGCCGCTACTCCTGTATTAGTTAAGGCAATGTTCACTGTTTGTCCACTGCAAATAGTTGCTGAAGTAGCACTCGACATTACCGGAGGATTAATGCTGCACAATATCTCATCTATTTGTCGTTTCCAAACACCAAGTCCTGTAGAGCCAACAAAAACAGTAGTTCCGCTTGAGGTGAATCCATAATGCGCCATACTTGGTAATCCTGTACTAATATTTGACCAAGTACTTCCGCTATCTGTTGAAATTCGCACATTAAAATCAAGTGCAAAAATATTAGAACCACTCACACCCAAATCGTAACCACTTCCGGCAGATGAAATGTACGACCAACTTGCTCCATTGTTTGTAGTTTTATACACACCTGCATTACTACTTGAACTTATAGAACAAAACACATTGTTACGAATACTCTTTAACGAATAGAATTGATAAATATTAGCTAAAGCAGGTAATCCATTATTTATTGCTGTCCAACTGGCAGCACTAACCGGAGATATAAATGCACCGCCCGTTCCAACTGTTCCGGCAAAAATATTGGTGCCACTTATTGTAAGTGCATTCACATTTGTAGTTGTTAATCCTGTATTAAAAGCTGACCAGGTAGTACCATTGTTAGTAGATACATACACACCGCTTGACCCACCGGCAAAAATACTTGTACCACTTATAACTATTGACTTAACAGATGTAGTAACACTTGTTGCTGTCCAACTTGAACCGTTATTGGTAGAATAAAAGACTCCACCATTGGTTGCAGCAAAAACATATCCAGTACTTATTGCATAAGAATTTACAGTTAAATTTGTTAATCCAACATTTATTGAAGTCCAATTGGCTCCATTACTACTTGTAAGAAATGCTCCATTAGTTGTACTTCCACCACTTCCAGCAAATAATAGATTGGTAGAATTATCGTAAGCCATATCCCAAATTTCAGTTGTTATTAATCCATTATTCGATGGTGCCCAACTTACTCCAAAATTAGATGAAAGGTAGATTCCTGTATTTGTCCCTATATATATGTTGGCTCCCATTATTGTGATAGCATATACATTAGTGGTAGTAATCCCTGTATTTACTGCCGACCAGTTTCCACCAAGTGTACTTAATTTGAATACCCCTGCTGCGCCAGTACCTGCATACAAGTCGGTTCCGTTCATTGCAAAACAGGAAATATTTAAACTTGTTAACCCCGTATTAATAGTGGTCCATGTAGTACCATTATTGGTTGAATAATATACTCCACCTGCTGAAGTACCCGCATATATTGTCCCTCCATTCACTTTTAATGCCTGAACAGTAAGTAAGGTGCTATTAACCAAACTCCATGTTACCCCATCATCAGTAGATTTATAAATTCCACTGGAGGTTGCTGCTATATAATTAGTACCAACAACAGCTAATGTAGCATTTGTTAAAGCAGAAACACTTGTCCAGCTAGTCCCATTATTTGTCGAGCGATAAATTCCTCCATTGCTTGAAGATATAAGTGTGGTACCTAATGCTACAATAGCCGAATTAGAATAAAAACTACCTCCTTGCAAAAATGACCAGGTAGTACCACTGTTAGTTGATAAATACAATCCAAAATCTCCAGCTGCATAATTATTACTTCCATTTACAAGAAATGTATGATAAAAGGAAATGCTTAAGCTGGTTAATGCCGACCAATTGGCACCAAAATCAGTAGATTTAAACATTCCACTTCTTGCTATCGGTCCTGGTGCTGCAAAAAGATTGGTACCATCATTTCCCAGGCAATTTACTCCTGTAATTGCAGAAGGTCCATTAGTTTGTACCCATTGGGCTTTTGCGCTCAATCCTGCAAATAAGGAGAACACTAAGATTAGTTTGTAAAATTTTTTCATGTTGATTTTTTATTTGTAAGAGGTAGCTAAATTATCAAAAAAAAAGCGATACTGCCAAGTAAAATGCTTATTTAATTTTATTCTAACGTTTCATTAACCACATTCAACTTTTGTAAACCGTAATTTATCATTTACTGATTATATTTCTGTTCATCATTTTACCATAGGCTTAGTGAAGTGAAAATACGTATAGTAAGTTTTTACCATAGGCTTAGGGAAGAGGAAATACGTATAGTAAGTTTTTACCATAGGCTTAGAGAAATGAAAATACGTATAGTAAGTTTTTACCATAGGCTTAGAGAAATGAAAATACGTATAGTAAGTTTTTACTATAGGCTTAGGGAAATGAAAATACGTATAGTAAGTTTTTACTATAGGCTTAGGGAAGTGGAAATACCTATAGTAAGTTTTTACCATAGGCTTAGAGAAATGAAAATACGTATTGTAAGTTTTTACTATAGGCTTAGGGAAATGAAAATACGTATTGTAAGTTTTTACCATAGGCTTAGGGAAATGGAAATACGTATAGTAACTTGTTACTTTATGTTGAAAATAAAGAATATTATTCCTGATTTATTTCACAATTGATGAATAAACCTGTTTTAATTGCCTATTTACTGATTCCTATTCCATATTTACCATCCCCAATTCACAATACATTTAATATTTGTATTTTCGCATCCTCAAAATATAAAACGAAATAAATTTAGATAGTATGAAATTTAGAAAAGCAAGTAATAACATTCTGGAAACCATAGGTAACACACCCTTGGTTCGTATCAATAATATTACAAAAGAAGTAAAAGCAACCGTATATGCCAAGGTGGAAACGTTTAACCCCGGAAATTCCATAAAGGATAGAATGGCATTAAAAATGATTGAGGATGCCGAGAAAGACGGGCGTTTGAAACCGGGCGGAACCATAATTGAAGGCACTAGCGGCAATACAGGTATGGGACTTGCCATTGCTTCCATCATCAAAGGTTATAAATGTATCTTCACCACCACTGATAAACAATCGAAAGAGAAAGTGGATGCCCTTCGTGCATTCGGTGCCGATGTGATTGTATGCCCTACCAATGTGGATCCGGAAGACCCTCGTAGTTATTATTCCGTATCATCACGCTTGGTTAAGGAAATTCCGAATGCCTGGAAACCCAATCAATATGATAACTTGAGCAACAGTCAGGCACATTACGAACAAACCGGACCTGAAATTTGGGAACAGACAGAAGGTAAAATTACTCACTTGGTAGTTGGAGTTGGCACTGGCGGTACTATCTGCGGAACAGGGAAATATTTGAAAGAGAAAAATCCGAATGTAAAAATATGGGGAATTGATACCTACGGTTCCGTATTTAAGAAATACAAAGAGACCGGTATTTTTGATAAGAATGAAATTTATCCATACATCACCGAAGGTATCGGTGAGGATTTTTTACCACAGAATGTCGATTTTAATATTATCGACCGTTTCGAGAAAGTAACTGATAAAGATGCTGCAATAATGACGCGTGAGATAACCAAGCAGGAAGGGATTTTTGCAGGCAATTCCGCTGGTTCGGCTATAGCAGGATTAATGCAGTTGAAAGATGAACTGAAAGAAACAGATGTAGTAGTAGTTATTTTCCATGACCACGGAACACGTTATTTAGGTAAAATGTTCAATGAAGAATGGATGCGCGAAAAAGGTTTCTTCGATAAAAAAGGACTTGTTGCAAAAGACCTTGTGAACGAACATACCAACGCAAAACTGATAACTGTGGAAGCTACAGACACTGTGGAAAGTGCTGTGAAACTGATGAGCAAGATGGACATTTCGCAAATACCAGTTACCAATGACAAACGTATTGTTGGTTCATTAAACGAAAGTTTACTGTTTGCCAAAGTAGTTGCCAATCCTGATATCAAGAACTTGAAGATAGAATCAATAATGCAACCTGCTTTTCCTTTTGTTGATATTTCAGCACCTGTTGATTCACTATCGGCAATGATTACAGATACTAATCCGGCAGTTTTGGTACGTGATTTCAAACTTGATAAAACTTATATTATTACTCGTTACGATATTATAAATGCGTTAACGAAATAGTGAGTTGAAATAAATCTTAATATAAAAAGCCTCTGAATTAAATTAATTCAGAGGCTTTTTATTTGAAAGTTAAATCAGAGTTATTAAACCAATACCACTCCTTTATCAGTTAATTTTATCAGGCGTTCTTTATAAAGCGCACCAATCGCCTTTTTGAAAGCTTTCTTACTTATTGCCAACTTTGCTTTTATTTCTTCGGGAGAAGAATTATCACTTAATGAAAGAAATCCTTTTTCATCCTTCATCATTTTAAGTATGCGCCATTTTACATCATCCACCAGCTCAAATCCACTTTTCTGTAGCCTTAAATCTATCTTATTATCCTCACGAATACGATTCACGAAACCCTTCACCCTATCCCCTATTCGTATCGTTTCATAAATTTCATTTTTATAAATCAATCCGCTGTACATATTGTTTACAATAGCATTGAAGCCTAACGGAGTTTCGGAATAAATAAGCAAATCCACCATATCGCCTTCCATTACTTTAATATCATTGCCTTCAATATACTTATTCAAACGTGCGGAAGCAACCAACCGATTTGATTTTTCATCTACATAAACAAAAACAACATAACTCATGCCTGGCTCCATTTTCACAGGCTGCTCACGAAACGGAACAAGTAAATCCTTTTGCATTCCCCAATCCAAAAAAGCTCCGGTTGCGTTGGTATCCTTCACTTCCAGAAATGCAAATGTATTTGCTGTAGCAAAAGGAACCATTGTGGTTGCAATCAACCTGTCGTCCGAATCCCTGTAAATAAATACATTCAGCATATCCCCTATTCTGGTTCCTTCGGGCACCCATTTTGTCGGCATTAAAATTTCCACATCATCCACACGAAGGTAAATCCCAAACTCCAACTGTTTCACCACTTCCAACTCATTATACTCTCCTATGTTTACCATCTCTTTTGTATGTTATTTACTATTAAATATTATTTCTGTTATTATCATTGTTCTGTACACGTTGCAATATCGACGTTACAAGCGATAATATCAAACTGAACAAAAGTGCCCACCAAAAACTATCAACTCTGAATCCTTCAACAAGCTTAGCTGTAAATAGTATTATAAGTGCATTAATCACCAGCAAAAACAAGCCTAATGAAAAAATGGTAACAGGAATTGTGAGAATGATCATTATTGGTTTTATAACATTATTCATAAATGAAAGTACCACTGCAACTACTAAAGCGGTCAGAAAGCTATTGTTTGCAATATGTACTCCTGGCAACAGATATGATGTAATTAATACCGCTAGCGTAGATATAATAATCTGAATAATAAATTTCATAGGCTTAATATTAAAGATGATGCAAAGGTAAAATTAAATAGGAAAGAAACCTGCAATTGCATTAGCGCACTTCTGCCCGTCAATTGCTGCTGATACAATTCCGCCTGCATACCCCGCCCCTTCTCCGCAAGGATATAAACCTTTTATCTGAGGATGTTGCAGTGTAGTCGTATCTCTCGGAATACGAACAGGTGAAGATGTTCTTGATTCAACACCAACAATTACCGCTTCATTGCTTAAGTATCCGCGCATCTTTTTACCGAATTCCTTAAATCCCAATTGCAACCGTTTACCTATTGCTTCAGGTAATAACGTATGTAATGGAGCAGATGTTACGCCCGGTTGATAGGATGTTTCAGGTAAAGCAGATGAGAATCTATTTTCCACAAAATCTAGTAACCGTTGAGCTGGTGCAGCCTGTGTTTTTCCGCCTGCCTCCCAAGCCATTTTTTCCAACGCCTGCTGATAGTGTAATCCTGCAAGTTCTCCATAGTTTTTATATGGTATTAAATCTTCGGATTCTGTGGTAACGACAATTCCAGAATTAGCAAAAGGATTATTTCTTTTTGATGGCGACCAACCATTTGTAACCACTTCACCTGGCTGTGTTGCACATGGAGCAATAATTCCACCCGGGCACATGCAGAAAGAATAAACACCTCGTCCCATCACCTGATTCACTAAACTATAAGATGCTGCAGGAAGATATTCACGTTTATGATTCACGTCACCGATGGAACAATGGTATTGCAAACTATCGATTAATGCCTGCGGATGTTCTACTCTAACGCCCATTGCAAAGGTTTTTCCTTCAATTAAAATATTCTTCGAATGAAGTAATTCAAAAATATCACGCGCACTGTGTCCAGTTGCAAGTATCACCGAATCAGCAATAAATTCAAGCGTTGTACCATTCTCAATATTGTTACAAAGAACACCTTTAATAGAATTATCCTTTACAATAAAATCAACTACCTGTGTATTAAAATGTATTTCACCTCCACTGTTTATAATAGTAGTACGAATCTCTTCAATTATTTTCGGAAGCTTATTCGTGCCAATATGCGGATGAGCTTCAACAAGTATATTATCATCTGCACCATGAGCGACAAATGTTTCGAGTATCTTGGTTATGTCTCCGCGTTTTGTAGAACGCGTATACAGTTTCCCATCCGAGTAAGTTCCTGCTCCTCCTTCACCAAAACAATAATTTGAATTTGGGTTTACAATATGTTCTTTATTGATAGCTGCCAAATCACGCCTCCTGCTTTTTACATCCTTCCCTCTTTCTAATACAATTGGTTTAAACCCATTTTCTATTAACTGAAGCGCTGCAAATAACCCTGCCGGTCCCGAACCTACAACAATTACCGGTTTCCCGTTAGTAACATCAGGATAATTTATTTTATAAGAGGAATCTACAGGAGGCTGTTCATTAATATAAACTTCAAGTTTAATATTAATCTTAATATTTCGAGAACGCGCATCAATAGAACGTTTCAGTACTTTAATAAAAGTGATGCTTTTGGTTGAAGTAAATAATTGCTTGGCAGCAATTTCTTTAAGAGTATCTTCATTTGCAGCTTCCTCTGGGGAAACTACAATATTGAGTTCGTGTTTCATTATATATCCGGCACATTTTTATTGTGCAATGTTTTTATCCCTCGAAAGTAATGGAAATCAAAAATATCTTTGAATTCAGCTTATCCACCGAATTTGAATAAATGGTATTATCCTTTATTAGCAGGTTTTTAGTACCCATTGTTAACTTGCCTTCTATTGCAAGCTTAAAGTATTCCAGAAAAATATCAATGCCTGCACCTGCTTCGTAGGAAAAATCATCTCGCTGCAATTTCACTATCTGTTCATTTGGATCACTTCCATTAACGGTTTTTCTTTTTGACGCCAAATCTAAACTATAACCTGCGCCGCCAAGCAGATAGGCTGCAACATTCTTCACTCTAGCCGAACGTAATTTTAAATCTAATGGGAAATTAAGAAAAGTAGATTCAATGCTTTTTACTCTCACAATAGTATCATGTCCTTCAAAATAATATTCCAAGTTCCTTTCAGCAAAAGAAAGATTGGGAACAAATCTTAACGTTAAATATTTATGCAGTTTCAATTCAGATACGATACCCAAATTAAAACCTAATTTAGGGTGAGACTGAATTGTTTTTAATGAATCATATTGTTCGAGGTGGTTAGCTGGGGTAATAATAAAATTAGTTCTATTAATACCTAAGGTAAAACCAAAGTTCAATCGTTGGCTGTAGTAATTAGGCAAATTGCCCCTTGGAGAAGCGGCTTCCTGTCCTTTAAAAATTAAAGAAACAAAGAGTAATAAAAATGTAATAAGATATTTAAAGTTCCTTTTCAAAATGTAGAATTAACTAATTAACGCAAAGTTCGATAAATTATTGTGCTTTTCTACAAAAATAGATGGAAGCGATACCAAAAGTAAGTGAAATTGCTTTTTCCTCCTTAAAACCTGCTTTTCTAAGAACAGCCAGAAATTCTTCTCCATCAGGAAAAGCATTTACAGATTCCGGTAAATAAGTATATGCGGAATTATCTTTTGAAAATATCTTACCAATTGTTGGAGTAATATATTTAAAATAAAAATTATAAATCTGCTTGATTGGGAAATTACGTGGCTTGGAAAATTCAAGGACAGCAAGCTCTCCACCAGGATTCAACACACGATAAATATCATTAATTCCCTTCTCCAGATTTTCGAAATTACGAACACCAAAACCAACAGTTATTGCATCAAAGCTATTATCAGGAAACGGAAGGCTTTCTGAATCACCAGCCTTTAGTTCTATAATATTCTGTAATCCCAACTTAATTATTTTTTCTCGCCCTAGTTTCAGCATCCCTTCCGAAATATCAACACCAATAACTTTTTTAGGATGAAGTTTCATTGCTTCTATTGCAAAATCTCCTGTTCCAGTTGCAATATCTAAAATTGTTTTGGGTTGTTTTTCTTTTAAAAGATTAACAGATTTCCGTCTCCAACTCTTATGTATGCCCATTGAAAGAAGTTGATTCAGGAAATCATACTTTGGGGCAATATTATCAAACATGGTTGCAACCTGTTCCTTCTTACTTCTCGAATTATCTTTATATGGTGTTACTGTTGACAATTAATTTATTATTAAAGAATGAATATTAGGATAGAAATTTTAAAGCTTTAAAGCAATTGCTTCATCAAGCAATTGTTTCTTATCAATAGGAACTACTCCTACTTTTTCGCAAACCAAGCCACCTGCAAGATTTGACAATGTAGCCGTAAGTTCTGATGAAAGCTTGAGTGCAAGGCACAACGCAGCAACACTAACAACTGTATCTCCCGCTCCCGAAACATCAGAAATATTACGGATATGCGCAGGAATCAATGCTTTTGCCCGTTTACTATGTATATAAATGCCTTTCTCGGAAAGTGTAATCAAAGCAGTATCAATATTTTGTTTCTTTATAAAACCGGTAACCACTTTCCCTAGTTCCTTATTATCATTATGATCGAAATCTGTTTTTAATCCTTCTTTCAATTCTTTCAAATTAGGCTTAAACAATGTAACTCCTGAATAAGACATAAAGTTTTTCTTCTTAGGATCTACAACAGTAGGGATGTTTTTTTGTTTTGCAAACGTTACAATTGTCTTAATTAAAATAGGAGTGATACATCCTTTATCATAGTCTTCAAAAATTATTACATCAATCTTTTTGTTATTGATTAACTTCTTTATTACGAATATAAGTGTATCCGATTCTTTATTATTTATTGAATTCTCAACCTCTTCATCAATACGCAACATCTGATGATTATTGCCAATGATACGGGTTTTAACTGTAGTAATTCTATCTTTACTTTTCAAAATCCCTTCTGAAGAAAGCTTTTGCTTTTTTAGTAAATCAAAAAACATCTTACTTCCATCATCATCACCAACAATTGAACATAAAATCGGATTTGCACCCATCGCCTGAACATTCAAAGCTACATTTGCGGCGCCACCCATTCGATTCTCTTTCTTATTAACGCAAACAATAGGAACAGGAGCCTCTGGAGAAATTCTGGAAACGTTTCCCCACATATACGAATCAATCATTACATCACCAATGATTAATACATTAAGTTTGTTGAATCTATCAAAGGTTTCCTTAATTGTCATTTAGTGAAGTTTTGCAAGTGCTTCCTTTACCCTTTTCACTGCTTCAATTAATTTATCTTCGGAAGTAGCATACGAAAACCGAATACAATTATCATCTCCAAAAGCATCTCCTGAAACCAATGCCACATTGCCTTGTTCCAACAGATACATAGATAAATCATTTGAGTTTTTTATTTTATATTGCTCGAACGACTTTCCGAAATAAGAAGAAATATCAAAGAAAATATAGAAAGCTCCATTAGGAATATTGGTCTTAATTCCTGGCATTTCATTTAACAAGCCAAGCACTAAATCTCTGCGCTTTTTAAATTCCTTACACATATCATAGGTAACATTCGGGCTTGCTTTAACTGCTGCCAATGCTGCCATTTGAGAGATGGAAGAAGTACCTGAAGTAAATTGCCCCTGCATTTTCTCACAAGCATCGGCTATCCATTTAGGTGCGCCAATAAACCCAATGCGCCAGCCTGTCATCGCAAAGCCTTTGGAAACTCCATTTACAGTAATTGTTCTTTCGTAAATAAAATCAAATTGAGCCATACTTTCGTGTTTACCAACAAAATTAATATGCTCATATATTTCATCTGAAATAATGTATAAATCGGGATATTGAATAATTACTTCCGCCAATGCTTTTAATTCTTCTTTGCTATAAACCGAGCCGGAAGGATTGCAAGGTGTGCTGAACACAATCATCTTGGTTTTGGGTGTGATTGCATTTTTAAGTTGTTCAGGAGTGATTTTAAAGTTCGACTCTATGGAAGTAGGAAGTGTAACAGGTATTCCTTCTGCCAGTTTTATAGTCTCTATATAACTTACCCAGTAAGGAATCGGTACAAGAACTTCCTCGCCCGGATTAACCAGACTCAATATAACATTGGCTATGGATTGTTTTGCTCCTGTAGAAACTACAACCTGTTCGGCACTATAAGTTAAGTTATTGTCGCGTTTGAACTTTTCAGAAATAGCTTTGCGCAAATCCAAATATCCGGAAACAGGTGTGTAATGAGTGAAATTTTTATCTATTGCCTGTTTGGCTGCTTCCTTTATAAAATCAGGTGTATCGAAGTCGGGTTCACCAATACTAAGGTTGATTATATCTTTGCCTTGTGCCTGCAACTCCCTGCTTTTCTTGGTCATTGCAAGTGTCTGTGACTCGGCTAAATTATTTATTCTGTTTGACAACTTACTCATACAAATAGTTTTGAAAGGTGCAAAACTAATAAAATTGTGTGATGCAAGGATGATAATACTGTAATTAGTTTTTCAACCTTTTCTATATTGAAAAAGGCAATAAAACATATAAATAGTATAACGTTATATTACCTTGATAAAAAATGCACTTAATACTTAACAGCTTCTGTTGGTGACCTTAATAGCGACGACAAACTTTATAAAATAAGTTTTATAATATCAAAAACGAATATGAATAAATCCATATTTCCATAAGAAGTAAAGAACAATACCCGCAACTACAGATAAGAATAATAATGCAGGCAGGATTGGTCTTTTCTTATTCATAAAAGGATCATTCACATTAATCTTCGCGCCTTTTGGTAATTCAGCTAAGTGTGTAAGTATGTTACCAAATTGAATATTAACAACCACTCTGGCATTTATTGCCCAACCATTGGCATCTAACAAAGGAGCGAGATTTCTTTTACGTAAATTCAGAAATGCTATTACCATTGCCGGACCGGATATTAATAATAGTATGCCTATTATTGCAAATGGCATTTTCCACCAAACAAGTCCCATAAAACCACCTACTACAGATGCAAGCACTGTACCTATTGCACCTATGGCCAAACCGATAGCTGCAAATATCCCTACAAATTTACCTACATCAAATGGAGGAGGCGGTTCCTTCTTAGCTTTTGCTTCATCCGCCTTCAATGGTATTCCTTCAATGCTTTTCGTCATTGACGTGTGAACCTTTTCATCTTCCGAAGCGGCAATTTTACTTACTTGCTTCTCTATAAATCTCGACAACTTCCGATACGGAGAAAAGAATGCCTGCCGAATACTTATAGGATTATCAACTATTTTCACAATTGTAGCATCCCAGTCCAGACCTTTTCTATCATAAAATAAAGCATTGCGGCCAACCATTAAGTTATCAATATCACCATTGGTAAGCGCCGCAACAATTGTCATTTTCTCATTTGTTGTTTTCGATTTACAATCACAATAAATAAGGTACATACCACTAAATGAGGCCAAAGTCGTATGTTTCGACATATCTCTTACCTTTACACATAGGTCGCAGCTCCGCTGATCAATATATAATGTACCTGCCTGAAATATAGCTTTAGAACCCTTTGAATAGAAATCAAAAAACGTGACAAAGTTCTTTATCAAGGTGAATATATCACGATGATACCTCACTAATTTATCGACCTGAATAATATTATTGGCCTCATTTTCCAATGCTTTGTCCTGCTCAATTAACAAGTTAAGTTGTTCTTTGTAAGTCCCGGCAAGTATTGCACGAACTCGTTCAATGCCCATCGGTTCAACAGCTGCACCATCCTTCTCTGATTTCCATTTAGCAAATGCATTAAATGAATCTTCCACCTTATTCCATTCTGCTTCGGTGATGCTGTCTTTATCATTAAATAGATGTGTTAGGGCAAGTTTATCAAACTCCGTTATTAACTTTTCCCATGCCGGGTTTATTCCTGAAGTAAGCGGTAATGCTTTATTTGCTTCAATTTTCGCTATCGGATACGCTGCTATTTCGTCCAGACATTTTGATAAATCCTTAGCCGTAATCTGTTCTACTTGGGATACTTGCAAGTTTAGTATTTCGGTTTGCTGAACATCAAATGCTGCAAGTCGGCAGCGGATAAAGAAATCCGAGACTTTTGATTTTAGAGTTAGGAAACTCTGATATGCGCTTTCTGTATTTTCTCCGTAAGGAAAAATATTCGCATAATCAGTTTCTTTTTGGGCATACCAGGCCGAATATTTTTCGCAGCTATCAATAAAAGCAGCAATATTGTCAGCAGTAATTCCCTGCTTGCCACCTCTGTCTGTTGCAGAACCGGCATAACTCATTATTTCATTTATCAAAGCTATAAGTTCTGCATCCGCAGATGAATCTTCAGTAATAATACCATCACCATTAAATTTACTGCCGGCAAATATTTTCTCGGTATCCGATGTTTCCTCTACTGTTAGCGATGTTGCATCTTCTTTGCCAAGATTTTTTAATATAATTTTAGCAGAGTTCAGTAAAATTTTTCCTTCTTCTGTCTCATTATTTATTGCTTCCAAAGGAAAATCAATAGCTTGCTTCAGAAGATAATCGGGACTTTTAAGAACTGAAATTATCCAATTAACAGCTACAATAACTTCGGGCACTCTTATCTGCCCGTCTTTATCGGAATCAATAATATCAAGTGTTTTCCTGTCAATTTCCAAATCGTTTACCGGGCAGCTCAAGGCAGTCCATAATTTAGGGTCGAGGTTTTCGAGATTTTGTAAATCGTTACCTGTTTCCAGATTCACCCTTTTCACGCCTCCCACAGTCGAGAAACTCCAGATATGATTATTTTGACTCATAATATTAGTATGTTTATTTCTTCTATCGGTTTATCGGGCAAAAGTAATGTTAATTAATCAAGAGACATATTTTCTTCCTCAAATACTCACCGCAACTCTCCTCTCAACATCTGTACTTCTCCAAAAGTTATCTGTAATTCTTCTCAAGCTCAACGGTATGCTTAGGAAGTTATGCCAATAACTTGGCGAGTTATTGGTACTTTGCGTCAAACTATCCGGATAGTTTGACGAGATGTTGGAATAACTTTCAAAGTTATTCGAACCTCGTGGACAGTTATTGGCAGACCTTGGCGAGAAGTAACCACACCTTGCGGAGCTATTGGCTTACCTCGCCGTACTGTGGTCATAACTTTCGGCACCATTGGCAACCTGTAAAAAGAAGTCCGCACTTCCTGACGAGAAGTACGGACCTTGTAAAACGAAACCCCTTATTCTATTGAGGTTTCTATCTTGGCAGAAACGGAAGTGGCTCACTTGGCTTGCCAAAACCATGGGTATTTCCACCTGTTGCACGCACAAATATTTCCTTTCCTCTGGCAGTTCCGGTAATCATCAATTTATTAGAATTTCCGGTTTCACATGTCATTGTCCAGTTAACTTTGTCTATTGAAGTTTCCACTTTGTATCTATCTACAAAATCCGTTGCCGGAATGGTTTCGATTAATACTTTAGCTGTATTTGCCACTGCTCCGTCATCAATTCTTTTGATAACCAATTGCCCCGGAATTTCATGTGTTACCGGTGCTTTGTTTACCTCAAAATTGGAAAGCAACAACAAATCTTTCACTCCTTTTGCAGGACTTGTGTTTACAAAACCCAATAGCAGTTTCAAATCATCAAAAACTATTACTGCATTTTTTTCGGAAACGGCAAGCTTCTGCTCACTGCCATCTTCGTCAGCGATGGCATCTTTTAAATTATCCACTTTTATCAGAAAATCTTTTATCAGTGGATTGGTTGATACGCCAAAAGTAATCTCATTGTTGCCAATACCTTTGCCAACTTTGTACCCTTTGTCGCGCACATCACCTCTTTTGTCAACAGTGAGGTTCATCACTGCAATAAATGTTATATTCATTTTTTTCGCCTACACTTTGCTCGGATTATCGGCTTTAGCTCCGTACTAAATCAATTTTTTACATTGATTTATGCTTAAGGATTTGTTTCCTGTCGGTGTTTTAGCACTTATTATCCGATGTAGGGGCGGTAAACCCGATTTTTACCTGAAGAGTATTTTAGTATTATTGGTAAAAGTAAACTGTTTCTATTCTTTTAAATATGATTATCCTCATGTAAAAAAATATAACCTGCCTTATTGACGATAATAATAAAATAATTTACCCCTTATTAATTTCTATATCCGTATTTTTGAAACATAATTATTCAAAAATCAAGCTGTATGAACATACTTAAGAAAATAGGGAAATGGTTTTTAATAATTCTTGTTATATTAAATATTGCAATTATTATTTCAGGGAAAACATATTTATATAAAGGCGTTGCAAATACATATTTAAAAGGCAGGTCGGGACCAAGTATTGAAGAATATAAAATATTCAGCAGCCGCGAAGTGAACGTTGGAACACCTAAAGAATGGGCTGTTTCGAAACGTGATAACAGCAAAAAACTTTCATCGGAAAACGAAAAACATTTTACCGAGATGCAAACGATAGCTTATTTAATTATAAAAAATGATTCGATAATACATGAGCAATATTGGGATGGATTTGGCGAAAACTCTGTTACCAACTCGTTTTCCATGGCAAAAACATTTGTAAGTATTTTGATTGGCGCAGCAATTGACGAAGGTAAAATAAAGAGTGAGAATGAACCTGTTGGCGATTTCCTTCCTGAATTTAAAGAAGGTGATAATGCTAAATTGAAAATAAAAGATTTGCTGACGATGAGTTCAGGAATCAACTTTGATGAAGATTATATTAATCCGTTTGCATACCCTGCTGCAGCTTATTACGGCAGCGATTTAAAAAAACTTACCTATAAATATAAAGTAACCGAAGAACCGGGAAAAGTATTTAAATATTTAAGCGGGAACTCCGAACTGCTTGGATTTATTATTGAAAAAGCAACAGGTAAAAAGCTTGCCGAATATATGTCGGAAAAAATATGGAAGCAGATTGGCACAAAAAATAAAGCGTATTGGAGTCTCGACCAGGATAATGGAATGGAAAAAGCATATTGCTGCTTTAATTCCAACGCAAGAGATTTTGCACGATTGGGTAAGTTATATCTGGATTCAGGAAAGTATGATGGCAAACAACTGGTTTCACAAAACTATGTTTTAAACTCAATAAAACCAGCTGATTTATTGGACGAAGACGGAAATAAAAATGATAAATATGGATACGCTTGGTGGTTGCTACCCAACTATAAAGGACATACTATATTTTATGCACGTGGTATTTTAGGTCAGTACATTGTTTGTATTCCTGATAAAAAAATGATTGTGGTTCGATTGGGAAAGAAACGTGAAAAACGAAAAGACAACAACCACCCTACCGATTTATATTGGTATATTGATGCTGCTTTGGAGATGTATAGCAATTGACATTCCCTTCCTTTTTAATCTTACGACTGCGTCAATAAAAATCGTAAATTTGCACTCCTTAATTCCTAATAAAATATAATATGAGCGATGCAATAAAACACGAATGTGGAATAGCAATTATTCGTTTACTAAAGCCGCTTGATTACTACATAGAAAAATATGGCACCCCACTGTATGGAATAAATAAGCTGTATTTATTGATGGAAAAGCAACACAATCGTGGACAGGATGGTGCTGGTGTTGCTAATATTAAATTTGATGTTGCGCCGGGAACGCCTTATATAAATAGAAACAGAGCTGTAGGAAGTAATGCAATTAAAGAAATATTCTCAACTATTAATTCACAATTTGAAGGTGTATACAAAAATAATCCCGAGAAATTAAAAGATGCAGAATGGCTTAAAAAGAACCTTTCCTATACAGGTGAATTGCTTCTAGGTCATCTTCGTTATGGCACTTTTGGAGGAAATTCAATTGATAATTGTCATCCATTTTTACGTCAAAATAATTGGATGACACGTAACTTGGTTGTTGCGGGTAACTTCAACTTAACTAATGTGGATGAGCTTTTCGACCAGCTTGTGGAACTAGGACAGCATCCTAAAGAAAAAACTGATACTGTAACTGTAATGGAAAAAATCGGACATTTTCTCGATAATGAAAATGAACGATTGTTTAAACAATTCAAGAAAGAAGGATATTCTAAAGAAGATATTTCAGGATTGATAGCAAAGAATCTGGATGTGCCTCGCATATTAAAAGCAGCCAGTAAAAAATGGGATGGCGGATATGCTATGGCAGGTTTATTAGGTCATGGTGATGCTTTTGTGTTGCGCGACCCGAATGGAATCCGCCCAACCTATTATTATTCGGATGATGAAGTGGTCGTTGTAACTTCAGAGCGACCGGTAATTCAGACTACCTTCAATGTGCCTATTGGAACAATTAAAGAACTTACTCCTGGACACGCCTTGATAATAAAAAAGGATGGAACTTTTAAAGAAGAAGAAATTATTACTCCTCTTAAAAAAACTTCCTGTTCCTTTGAACGTATCTATTTTTCGCGAGGAAGCGATGCCGATATTTATAAAGAACGTCAGAAATTAGGAAGTCTGCTTTGCCCTGCAGTAATAAAAGCTGTAGATTATGATTTAAAGAATACAGTATTTTCATACATACCCAATACAGCAGAAGTAGCTTTTGGCGGCATGATAGATGAATTGCATCAATATGCTAACACAATAAAACGTGATAAAATATTAGCAATGGGCTTATTTGTAAAAGACCCTGAATTAAGTGAAATACTTTCGTTTCATCCTCGCGTACATAAAATTGCCATTAAGGATGCTAAACTTAGAACCTTTATTACTAATGATTCACAACGCGATGATATGGTTGCTCACGTATATGATACAACGTACGGTGTAATAAAAGAAGGCGTGGATAACCTTGTTATAGTGGACGATTCCATTGTAAGAGGAACAACATTGAAACAAAGTATTCTGAAAATACTTGACCGACTTGGGCCAAAAAAGATTGTAGTTGTTTCCTCTGCACCACAAATTCGTTACCCTGATTGTTATGGAATTGACATGGCTAAGTTAGGCGACTTTATTGCGTTTCAGGCAGCAGTTCAATTATTGAAAGACAACTTTAAAGAAAACCTACTAGATGAATTGTATGAAAAAGCTAAAGCACAGGAACATTTGCCAAAAGAGAAAATTGTTAATCCTATAAAAGAAATTTATGCTCCTTTTACGCCTGAACAGATTTCAAAAAAGATAGCTGAGTTATTACGTCCGAAAGGAATAAAAGCTGAAGTGGAAATAATATATCAATCAATAGAAGGTTTGCATCTTGCCTGCCCCAATAACAAAGGAGATTGGTATTTCACTGGTAAATACCCGACTCCCGGAGGAAATAAAGTGGCGAACAAATCTTTCATAAATTTTATGGAAGGCAAAAATGTGCGGGCTTATTAAACTTTGAATATAAAACTTGAAATGAAAAAGATTTTACAACTACTTATTGCTTTAACTTTAACCTTTTCAATTGCAGAAAGCAAAGCACAATTGGCAAATGGAAGTATTGCTCCGGATTTTACCTTTACTGATATTGCAGGTCATACACAACATTTATATGCATTGCTTGACTCGGGTTTTACTACCTATATTAATGTATCCGCAACATGGAGCAGTTCCTCCTGGTCATATCATCATACCGGAGCGTTGGACAGTTTGTATAAACATCATGGACCGCATGGAAGTAATGAATTACGTGTTTTGTTTATTGAAGGGGAAATCTCAAATGATTCTATTCAACTTTATGGGATAACAACTTCTCAAAGCTATTCAGGTTTATCAAGAGGTAATTTTGTAAACGGCACACTTTACCCTATTATTGATTTTGATTCTGCTAAAATTACATCTGCTTCCGCTTTTCTTAGCGGATATAACATTCAATCATTTCCTGCAATTTATATGATTTGTCCTGACCGTTCTGTAACATTGGTTGGTGAACAATCTACTGCAAATTTGTATGCAGCAAAATCTTCCTGTTCTGCAGCTACCGTTGCAGTGGATGCTGAAATGATTCCTTGCTCTTCATTGAATATTGCCTTAACGGCTTGTGATAGCGCTTTGGCTCCTCACGATAGTGTAACTCCTGCTTTCAGGCTTGGTAATATAGGAAGTACAGCATTAACATCTGCTATTATTACATTGAATGTTGATGGCATTGCTCAAAAAACAATTAATTGGACGGGTAACCTTCCAACGTATGGAAGCACTTTAATTACTGGCGTTAAAGTAGGTGCTGCAACTGCTGGGACACATATTATTACTGCAATTGTAACTCATCCGAATGGAACAACGGACCCGATAAATAGAAATGATACAGCAAAAGCAACCTTTACGCTTTACCCTAAAACAGGTGGAAACATGGTAGTTCAGGATTTTGAAACGGCAGGTATTCCTGCTTCATGGGTTATTGCAAATGGCGGCACTACATATACTTGGGAAAATTCCATTGTTGGCCAAAACTCTTCTAAATCAGCTAAGTTGCGTTGTTATTTTATTCCGGCGGGAGAAGTAAATACATTTACTTTAGATGCAATGTCGTTTGCTGGGGTTACTGCTCCAGGGCTCACATTTGATGTTGCGTATGCTACCAATGCGCCTACTGATTTGGATAAGCTGGAAGTTCAATCATCGGTTGATTGCAGCGCTACATGGACGACTCATTATTCTAAGTCCGGATCAGGATTAGCTACTCGTCCTTCTGTTAGTGGCGAATTTGCTCCTACTTCACCTTGGGATTGGAGAAACGAATTGGTGCAAATGCACTTGGATACGGGTTACACATCCGTTCTGGTTCGCTTTAAGGCAACGTCTGATTATGGGAATGATATTTATATTGATAATATAAATGTTGCGGTTTCTGCCGGTATCAATGAAATCAGCAACATATCAGCAGTGAATATTTACCCGAACCCTGTTTTAACAAATGCGACTATTGATTTCACTCTTTCTGAAACTAGTGATGTTTCAATATT
>CAIRRW010000411.1 GCA_903881065.1 uncultured Bacteroidota bacterium | reverse complement strand
GTATTAGTTGGCAGTAAATGTGATCAGGCTTATGCTTCTTTATCAATTCATCTACTTTTTTTTGAGCATTATTGAAATAAAAATAACCTACCTGCATTGGGTTTCCATCAAAAAATGTTCTAATAAGATTAATTAAGATAGTCAATCTCGAAAAAGGAACAATAGAAATGGCAACACAGTATTTTTTTAACTCTTCCATTGCGTGTTCATCCAATATACTATCGTTCAAAGCCAATAAAACTATCTGATGTTTTTTAGACAACTGCTTTATCTGATTAAATGCACGTAACTTGTCTCCTTTTTCAAGAGGATATGGAACCCGTGATAAAATAACAAACAGTTTCATTAATTTAGTTGTAATTGCTGATAAAAAACAGTTAATTCTTTACATATACTTAGATTATCATATTTATTTTCCGCAAGCAATCGCGCACTATGCCCTATGTCATCAGAAAACGATTTATTAATTAAGCACTTATCAATAGCACTAACGAATTCATCGACGGTATCAGCAATTAAAATATCCTTTCCTTTTTTATATTTTATTCCTTCTGCCCCAATAGAAGTCGATACAATGGTTTTCCCAAAGGCCATCCCTTCAATTATTTTAACTCGCATCCCCCCCCCCGAGTTTAGCGGTACTACCATAATAGATTTTGAATTAATAAATTCATGAGAGTCTTCCACTTCACCTATTATCACTACGTTCTTCATTGAAAATTGCGTTAGCCACTCTGGCATGTTTCTTCCCGCAAGATATAAATACACATTCGGATTTGCTGTTGAAATTTTTGGCCAAACATTTTCCAGAAACCATTTTATTCCATCCGCATTTGGCATCCAATCCATAGCCCCAATATGGAACACAGAAGGATACTCTATTTTTGTTCGATCTTCCTTATATTTTGAAATATCAATCCCAAATGGAATTGTTATAATCGGTAGGTTACAACCAAGCTTTTGAAACGATTTTGTATCAATATCTGTAATGGTTGCAATTGCATCATATTTATTCAACATTGACACTTCATATTTCTTTAATCTTTCAGCAAGAATTCTAAGGTACCACTTCTTAATAGGATTTCGGGCAGAGGCCGTCAATCGTTCCCAAATAGCATACTCCACATTTTGTGAACGTAAAACAATTTTTGCTTTTGAATGTTTTCTTAAAACATTTAAATAAGGTGCTACCCATAATGTTTCAAGTTGAACAATATCAAATCTCTGTTTAGACAGTATATCAATTAATGTCCTTTCAAACTCATTATTGTAAAACCTAATGATGTTATAAGACTTATTAGTAAATAAATTAAAGAAAGCATCAATAGGTTTAATTGTAATATCAATAAATACAGATTGAAAGGATGTTCGACTCCTATATTCAACATCTATTTCTTCTTCTTTAATAAATATTTTTGGAGTATTAATAGCAAGTACTTTCACTTCATTACCACAGTTAATAAGACCTTCTGTTAAAATATTCATTGCAATACTCCCTCCATCCTTAGGAGGGAAGGGCATTTTACTGCAAATTTGCAAAATCTTCATACATCTATTTCATCAAAAATGTTCTACACTTCTTGGCAAATATAACAATTCGCCTAGAAAGAGAAATTATCCCTTTTATATTCGCTATTGAATGATTACTTTTGCGCTCCTTATATAATGATAAAAAATAGATATTTAATAACTGGGTTTTCGGGCTTTGTAAGTAAACACTTTTTAGATTACCTTGAAAACAATAATATATCATCTATTGTATTGGGAATAGATATAAATTATCCTGAATTTGATTATAAGCACTACAAATGGGTTTCTTGTGATTTCACAAAGAGGAATTTATTAGATAAAATACACGTAGAAAAAATAATTACAGATTTCCGGCCTAACTATATTTTACACCTCGCTTCAATAAGCAGTGTAGCTAGAAGTTGGAAAGAACCAGTTGAAAGTTTCACAAACAATACTACCATTTTTCTGAACCTAATTGAGACTGTCCGTCTAGCTGGTATCAATTGTAGAATCCTTTCGATAGGCTCTTCAGAAGAATACGGAAATGTAAACAAAAATGATCTACCTTTAAAAGAAACTCACCTTTTACAACCTGTAAGTCCTTACGCTGTAGCAAGAGTTTCTCAAGAAATGATTTCTAAAGTATACGTAGAAAGTTATGGAATGGACATTATTATGACACGTTCATTTAATCATATTGGCACTTTTCAAAAGGATATATTTGTTATTCCTTCTTTCGCAAAGCAGTTAATTGCGTTAAAAAAAAACATCTCTTTATTTAAAGACTTAACGACCGGCGACACCTCTATCATTCGTGACTTTATTGATGTACGTGATGTTGTGAATGCTTATTATATTTTATTCCAAAAAGGCAAAAAAGGGAATATTTATAATATATGTAGTGGAAAGGGTATCTCATTGAATGAAGTTATCAAAATAATGGCAAATAAATTAGAAATTAGTATAACTCATCATATTGATAGGAGTTTATTACGGCCTAATGATAATAAAGCAATTGTCGGTAGTAACGAGAAAATAAAAAATGACACTAGTTGGATTCCTTACTATTCAATTGAACAAAGCTTGAAAGATGTATTAGATTTTTACAATTAGATTCTGTATAGCTAATTTTGAAGTCGAATACTAAGTACCCCCCTACCGTTTCATAGTTTGTTTACATCTTTGAATCAATAGATTTAATGTAAAAAAGCTCGGTGATTTTTATGAAATCAAATAAAATATGATTAAATCACTATAAAAATCGCTTTTCTAACTATCTATTTCAAATTATTATTAATCTTTTTTTTGTCAGTTAGAGAAATAATGCGATATTTGCACTCCCAAAAATAAAAATAGGATATAATAAATAAAAAATAACATGTCAAGAGTTTGTGAAATAACAGGAAAAAAGGCAATTGTAGGAAACAAAGTTTCTCACTCTAATACTAAAACCAAACGTAAATTTAATGTAAATCTTAAGGTGAAGAAGTTTTTTTTGCCTGAAGAAAACAAATGGATTAC
>CAIRRW010000410.1 GCA_903881065.1 uncultured Bacteroidota bacterium | reverse complement strand
GAAGAAAGGGATACCCAAAACATAAGTAGTACCTAACCCTGCGGCACCCAATTGAAATCCTGATTCGGCCCAAACTCCAAAATTTGTAATGATAAAAAATAGTAAAGAGGAAATTATAGAACCTGTAGCAACCGATAAAACAGAAGTGTTTTTTCTAATCCTTAATCCAATAAAGGAAGTAAGAATAAATCCAACATAAACAAAAATCATTGTATTATGAAAACCTTGTCCATTAATTAATTCCATTGCTCCATCGCTTAAAAACATTGCCAATAAAGGAATAATAAACGCCAAACGTTTATCAGTAAAATAAACTCCGCCAAATAATGCCATCGCAGCAATAGGAGTAAAGTTTGGAATATGAGGAAATAAACGACTTGCAGTTGCAACCAAAATTGCTGAAGTAATAAATAAAAAACGTGGTGTAAAATATTTTGATGTCATTGTTTAATTAATTAGTAATTGCAAAAGTAACTTTTTTTTAATACTGAAATTTATTTAATTAAATTTTTATGTTTGCAACACGCCAACATTGTATTGTTTGGTAATAGGGGCATTATTCGCCATTTCTATTCCCATCGAAATCCATTTTCTTGTATCCAGCGGATTTATCACAGCATCCATCCAAATACGTGAAGCAGCATAATAAGGTGACGTTTGGCTGTCGTAACAATCTTTAATTTTATTAAATAATTCGGCTTCCTTTTCAGGTGTTATTACTACACCTTTTGTTTTCAAGGAAGCAATTTCTATCTGTACCAATACTTTGGCAGCCTGAGCTCCTCCCATCACGGCTACATGTGCTGTAGGCCAACCTACAATTAATCGCGGGTCGTAAGCTTTGCCACACATTGCGTAGTTTCCTGCTCCATATGAGTTACCAATGATAACAGTAAATTTAGGAACTACAGAATTGCTCATAGCATTTACCATCTTAGCTCCATCCTTAATAATTCCTCCATGTTCCGAACGAGAACCTACCATAAATCCGGTAACATCCTGTAAAAATAAAAGTGGAATTTTCTTTTGATTGCAATTCATTATAAATCGCGCAGATTTATCAGCACTATCACTATATATTACTCCACCAAACTGCATTTCACCTTTCTTGCTTTTTACAACTTTACGTTGATTGGCAACGATACCAATACTCCATCCGTCAATACGTGCAAGTCCGCAGATAATACTTTGTCCGTAAGCTTCTTTGTATTCTTCAAAATCAGAATTATCCACTAATCGATAAATGATTTCACGCATATCATATTGTTGGTCGCGAGCTTCAGGTATGATTCCTAGTATTTCCTTTTCATCTTTAACAGGTAATTGACTTTCTATTCTATTAAAACCTGCTTTATCAAAATATCCAACTTTACTCATAATATTACGAATACGAGTAAGACAGTCTTTATCGTCCTTGCACTTATAATCTGTTACTCCGGATATTTCGCAATGAGTGGTAGCTCCACCTAATGTTTCGTTATCAATGGTTTCACCGATTGCAGCTTTTACAAGGTATGAACCTGCAAGAAATATACTGCCTGTTTTGTCCACTATCATTGCTTCATCACTCATAATTGGGAGGTAGGCACCGCCTGCAACACAACTACCCATCACTGCAGAAATCTGCAGAATACCCATTCCACTCATTATTGCATTATTCCGGAAGATACGTCCGAAATGTTCTTTATCAGGAAATATTTCATCCTGCAATGGCAAATAAACACCTGCACTATCTACTAAATAAATGATAGGCAAACGATTTTCCATCGCTATTTCCTGAGCACGCAAATTCTTTTTACCTGTTATAGGAAACCATGCACCTGCTTTTACTGTAGCATCATTAGCAACAATTATACATTGACGGCCACTCACGTACCCTATAACGACTATTGTACCACCTGCTGCGCACCCGCCATGATCGGCATACATTCCATCTCCAGCAAATGCTCCAATCTCTATAGTCTTAGAATCTTTGTCAACAAGGAATTCAATACGCTCACGGGCAGTCATTTTACCTTGTTCGTGTTGTTTTTCAATTCTGCTTTTCCCTCCACCAAGATATATTTTATTCAACTTGTTTTCCATTGCTGAAATAAGTTGTTTCATCTTATCTTCGTTCTTATTAAATTCTAAATTCATTGTTATTTATTACGTATTAAATCATTTCAATTGGGTGTCAAATATAGTAACAAAATTGGTTACCAATTCATAATATAAATCATACAATTCTATTTTAAAATATATAAAGGAATTGTATTAATCAGATTGCTTGACTTTTAGAAATATGGCAGGAGAATTAAAAATTAACTACTCAATCTGTTTTTACTTAACTAAATAAATGTTTTTGTTACCATCATTTTTAATTTTTACTATGGTTGAGTCATAACCTACTTTTTTGAACAAAACCGTCATTGGTGGACAACCACAAGGGCCACCTGAAATACTTTGAAGGTTGAAAAATCCCTTGGTATCAGTATATCCGTAATCGCTGGAGTTGTTTGCATTATAAACACAAACACTATCCAATGGAAGTTTAGTCCTTTCATCTTTAACTAATCCTGAAGATTTTTGCAAACAATCACATGAACTTATGAAATAAAATGGTATAACTTAATTTTTTTCATATTTATACTTCTCGATAACTTAATTAAACCTGTCATTATTTTTATCTAATCTAAGTAGTAATTGTCAATATCAAAAGTATTAATAATTTACAGAAAAATATTTCAGGAAAGGTAGATAATTTTGTAATTATTATATCAAATGTATGCCCCTTATTAATTATTACAAGCCTTTATTATTAAAAATTAAAAATTATAAACTTGGCTTAAGGAAATAGCAATACAGTGATATTGTGACTAAGATCAGGTTTTTGCTTCTGTCATTAGTCATTTAATACAATTACATTTGCAAAAAAATTATCAACTTAAATAAATATCATGAAAAAAACAGTACTAATTACTTCAATTGTTTTGACTTTTAGCAATGTTCTTTTTGCTCAAAACCAATCTGGAACAAAGAGATTTTCACCTGCCTCAAGTGTTCCTAACTTATCCATTCAGCATTCAAGACTATCTGCTGAAAAAAATTTAGCTTGTGGGCCGGATACAATTATGTACACTTTATTAAAAGATTTAAAGTTACAGGCGACTTCAGGCTATTATTCCGTTTGGAATGCAACAAGAGAAGCAATGACTCAATCATTTACATTGGCTTCGCCAGCTTTAATTAATGGGGTTTCATTTTATGGAAGTCTTCGTAATGCCAAACACCTCAATCATACCATGAGCGTTAAAGCATTTATATATAGCGTGGATGCGAATATGATGCCAATAGCTAAATTAGATTCAGCAACTATAACAGGTGTTGACACTTCTACGCATTGGCGAACAATCAATTTTCCTACACCTTATAACATCAGTTCAAATTATGCTGTAGCTATTTGGAATCCTTCAACAGTGGATACATTAAACATTTGGACAAATAATGCTGATACAGGAACTTTCGGTGAAGGGTTGGGGTATTCGAAATTTGATGCCGGAGATGGAGCAGGTTCAGTTTTCCACACAATGAATTCGGCATTTGGAGGTACTTATGATTTTGAACCTCTTATTGCACCTATTGTTAAATATAATATTGCAACTAACTTTACAGTTACTCCAAATCCCGTTTGTTTAGGGCAACCAATTTCTCTTACCAATATCACCACACCTGTTGATATTGTAGAAAGTAGATTTTATAATTACAATACATTTATGTCATACTTTAACCTTTCATCAGTTGATTCCAATTATGTATGGTCAATGGGTGATGGTTCTGCATTACAATGGTCTCATGACATTGCTTCCTATACATATGCTAACGCAGGAAACGATACAATACGATTATATACTTTAGGAGGATTTTTCAGTTCATGCGTGGATAGTAAATTAATCCCAGTTACTGTAATTGGTAATGCAGTTGCCTCATACACTTATGATGGTTCTGCTTCTCCAACAGTAGCATTTACAAATAATTCTACTGACGCTACTACCTATTCTTGGGATTTTGGTGATGGTGTTGGCTCTAGCACAGCCACAAGTCCATCATATACTTATCCACCTTCAGGTGGAACTTATAATGTAGTTCTTACTGCAACCAATAGTTGCGGAACCAATCAGTCAACACAAGTTGTAACTATTATCTCAACTGGTATAAATAATAATTCTATCGATGCAATTATCAATATTTATCCAAATCCTTCAACTGGTTTATTCAAGATTACTAACAGCTCCAACTCGAAAATATTAGTTGAAGTTTATAATGTAATTGGCGAAATTGTTTTTAGTAAAGAAATTACTTCTCAAAATTCCACTTTAGATTTATCTTCATTTAATGCAGGTGTGTATTCAATGAAAATTACAGGAAATATGAACACTATATTTAAGAAGCTATTAATAGATAAATAATAACCATTTAGAAACTAAAAAAGAGGCTATCTCTATTTGAGATAGCCTCTTTTTTTTAGAATAGAAACTATCTTATCAGTCTATTTTCTTTGCAATAATCAAATCATTCGACAATACTACCTTTTCCATTATTTTAACATTTAATCCTGCGTTTTCAAATAAGTTCTTTATTTGATTAATAACTTTGCTTGCCATAGTTTCGCGCATGGTATTATAAATAATGATTCCTTTTGAATTAAGATGTTGTATCAATTGATTGATAAAAACAGATTCTGTAAATTGTGTAGGAACCTGATTAATTATAAAAACATCAACTATTATCAAATCAAAGGCTTCTGTAAAATTATTTAAATAGTCGGATGCATCAGCATTAACAATATTAATATTCCCGAATTTATTTATTCCAAATTCATTTTTTGCAATATTGATTATTTCGGAATCTATATCAACTAATTCAATAAAAGCATTAGAGTTGAAATCTTTTCTGATGGTTTCAACAATTGATCCGCCTCCTAAACCTAAAACCAATATTCGTTTTATATCGTTATTAAAGCCAATTGAAGATAACCCTAATTGAAGTATCTTCTGGAGCGAACCATAGGAATAATTACTCTTTGAAGTATCTAATGTTTTTTTTCCGTTAACTAAATTAATATTCAACTCTCCATTTATTTTAGAAGAGTAACTCTTCAGTTGTAAAGGAAGAAAATAACTGAATAATCGTTTCATTAATACTTCGAAAATGTTGCGGAATTAAAATAGGAAAGGAAAAACTATCTTTCTTTCCTTTGGATAATCGGCAAAATTTTGGAGATACCAATCGTGATGGTTTTTAGCACGCGGCACTAAATTGGCAAATGTCCATACCATAAAAGTAAGAGCAGGTAAGTTGAATGCCATCAACGCAAAGCCTGACCATTCAATTATTTCTCCAAAAAGATTTGGCGAAGAAATATAGTCGAACAGAAAACCTTTTGGGATTTTATATCCTATTTCTCCCGGTTTTCTAAGATTGATAAGTATAGTGTCAGCTTTCCAATTAATTATCAATCCGCATATGAACATCAAACCTCCAATAACAAATGAAGGACTCATTAACCAACTGGCATTGTAATTTTCGGCAGGAGCCAAAGTTGAAATATAGTACCCATTGAGACCGGCATTTACAAGATTAAAACAAGCACCACTTGCAGCTATCGCCAGCGGCATCTTTTTAGGAGTGGCTTTTATTCGTAATGGATAAATTAATGTTCTGTTGATGTAATGAATTATCCATAATACAAACAATATCCAAACATATGAATTAAACAAATTGGTTCCTCTTAAAAGGAAATACAGCATTATAAGTAGTGATGGGGCTTCCATAACTATCCATGCTATTTTGTTGTTTATAGACATTCCCCATTTCTCGGAAGTATGTCTGCCAAAAGGAGCAGTTACAAAAAACATGGTGATATGCACTATTATTGCAATAGCAAGCCAGACATAAGAAATGATAAATAGGGTTTGTAAATTCATATTAATTGATTCTATTATTTGTTTTCTGCCAGTTATAAAAGTCTTTGATTGATTCTTCAAACGGCCTGCAGTTATGTCCTAAATCAGAAATAGCCTTTGTATTAACCATATTTGGATGACCGTATTTAAGTGCATTTATGGATTCAATGGTAAACTGCGGTTTTGTTTTAGTAATCTTACTATATAAGGATATGAAAGGTAACAATGATTTTAAAAAACGATAAGGAAGTATCGTTCGAGGTGTTTTTTTGCCTGTAACTGTATGAATAACATTTGCTATCTCTGTCATGGTTTTATATTTACCTGTTGCCAAGTATACTTCGCCGTTCTTACCTTTATCGATTGCATTAATTACCGATTCTGCCACATCTCTCACATCAATAAAATTATAGCCGCCTTCGGGCATAGCAGGTATTTTTTGATTGTAAAACTTAATAAGTGCAGTGCCAAATTCCGAAGGTTTAAAATCATAAGGACCTATAATACAACTTGGGCGAAGTACCACCACTTCAGGATTTCTTTTTTCTGACTCCTTAAGCATAAATTGTTCCCCTTGTGCTTTGGAGTAATCATAGGTGAAGCATGATGGGTTTTTGTAGGTTCTTTTTTCAACAAAAGCTTCCGACAGAGGTTCTTCCATTACAGCATGCACGCTGCTTATATGTATTACACGTTTCACCCCTTTGTTTCGGGAAACCTCCAATACATTCCGAGGTCCTTCGGTATTTGTTTTGAAAACTATGCCTGTAGGGTCGCCATTGATACTGATAATAGCAGCACTATTAATTACAATATCGCATCCATCAATAAGTCTTGCCAAATCATCCTTATTAAGGATATCGCCTTTAATAATTTCTATAGGTAAACCTTCAAGGCCGGCGGAATTGGTATGTTGAAATGCTTTTACTCGATATCCTTTTTCGCAAAGTAAACGGCAAACTACATTACCTAAATGACCGCTTGCACCTGTAACTGCTATTGTTTTATTCATATTGTATTTAAATTTTAATTACGGTTGTGAAAAATTAATGAAAATCAAAATTATGTATTTTCTTCACCATCAACCAAGTTATATGTTAATTGATTATTAATAAACCTGTAACATAAAATATGAACAGTTTACTATTTATTCCAACAGCGGGAGTAGCGCATCGAGGTCTATTAAAGATCGATTTAGCGGCTTTAAGGAATGATTAACAAGAGCCGTACTAAGCTTTTTTAATTCGAACTTTTCAGTGAACTTGGAGTAGGAATTCTCAATCATCCGTTGTAATTCGGCCCTGTCAATTTTGTCTTCAAGGTCAATAACGTATGAATCTTCACCCACATAATTAAGTATCGAATTGTCACCAACCGTAAAGATGCAAGAGAATCTACAGGCAATTCCTTTTTTTGTAGAAACCCTTTTTCTCATTACATCAAATTCTATAGTTGAGGTAATTTTTTCGGTACCGGTGAATGGGGTGGAAGGTGGATTATAAAGCCATTTCGAAACTACAAGTTCTGTTTGTTCTATCATATTAGCATTGAATAATTATTGACGGCAAATTTACTATTAATTAGTAAAGTAGTTGCTGATAAATAAAAGCTAAGGTTAAGATATCGATAAAAATTATTTTTTTACAGTATCACTTAATTTTACAATTGGGTAGCCTTTTTGAGGATATTTCTCCATCATATTATTATTAAGGAGCCGGACAAACCTTTCGTTTTTAAGCTTTTCTTCGTTTTTTACTGAAATTTCATAGTAACTAACGCTACCAATACAAACTATAATTAATGCAATAAGTAAAGATATTTTCATGGTGAAAGTGTTAATACATAATATTGTAGTTTATTACAAGATGCAATCAGAAATAAAATGGTTGCATGGCTAACCAAGATAGTTTATTATAATTATTAACAAGGTGTTTATTAAATTAACATTTTGCTAATGTTTTTGGAAAAAACAATAAGAAACAAAAAATCCCTTCTGATTAATTTCAGAAGGGACTTTTTTATAATGTAATAGTATTAAATACTAATATTAATAACAATTATTTTGGTGACATTAGTTTAAAGCTATATTCTGTATTTGCAGGTATCTTTTTTGGTTTCTTCATTTTATTATTCATATAGCTGCTCAATCCGCTACTTGTAACTCCCGAATCATAAGCGGCTGAATTTAATCCAAGGAAGGTATTGGCTAATTTTCCGTCAACATACTTATAGATAGTCTTTTTTAAATTCTCGGTGCACATCCTGTCAAGATATATTTTTGCCATTTTTCTTGTTTTTATTTCATCAAAGGTACATTAAATTTCGGAACAATACAATTAATTTGGTTTAAATGTTATTTGATTAATATCACGAAATGGCAACTATTCCTTTTGGATTTACAATTAAGGACGAAGGTAATTAACAAAATGATATGACTACTGAAAAAGAGGATGATTAGTGGTAGGAAGTAATACTGATGTTTCCCAAAAAAATATTTCTATTGAATAGAATCTGGATTAAAGTGAGTTAATTTTAGAATTGCGTTTAACTGCTTCAAAAAACTTTAATAGATAACTATCAATTTAACCCATTAGAAACATAAACAATAAACCCGCCAATTACAAACAATTGATTGTCTGTAACTTTTACAAATAAACTAAAATAGCACTTATAATGAAATTACATTTACACTAAGAGATGACATAACGAGGCGAGGTATTAATTTAATTAATAAAAACACCGATGGCAAAAGTAATTTTTGATCCTCCTGTTCAATACCAATTCCGCTTTACTATTGATGCTTGCCAGCCCGATTTTATTAGAAATATTAAATATGAGAGTTTTAGTGATTACACCAAATCGATGAATTTGCTTGCCGATGACTATAGGATGTATGAGGCATTAAATAAAAATAGAGGTGTAAAATTGTCAGCTATTTACAAATTAGAATCGGAACCAATGCTGCAACATGTGCAGAAGGAAGTGAAATTGCTGCTGGTTTTCAATTTTTCGCCCGAACAATTGAAAACTAATGCGCTGATGGATGCCAATGCTTTATTGAAAGGCATTACCGCCCGAGCCACCCAGATATATCAACTGAAAGATGCAGGTGTGCAGTTAAAAAATGTACATTGTTATCTCGAAATCACAACAGGCACTGTATATTCCAACTGTTCCACGTCCCGCGATAAGCTGGGATTAAAGCAGGATGATGATGTAATAGCCCTACTAAAAGCTTCAAACCCGTTAGTGCTTTTTGGTTAATATAATCACTTCAATATATTGATTATATTCAATTTATAATCATTATTTACTTCTTTGCTACATTACCGCCTTCAAGGTATAAAACCAAACAAGTGTTAGTATATTTCTTTCCTTTGCACACGGTTTAGAAATAACTAAACAGGGCGTTCTTTAAAATATTGGTGGAGAAATAATAGTTAATAGTGGTAAGTTTATTACCGAACGTTTTTACTTTATAACCAAGTGTTTTTACTTTATAACCAAGTGTTTTTACTTTATAACCAAGTGTATTTACTTTATAACCGAGTGTTTTTACTTTATAACCAAGTGTTTATACTTTGTAACCAAGTGTTTATACTTTATTACCGAGCGTTTATACTTTATAAACAAGTGTTTTAACTTTATAAACAGACGTTTATACTTTATAAACAAGTGTTTTAAAACATAAAACAAGAACAACTAATAT
>CAIRRW010000409.1 GCA_903881065.1 uncultured Bacteroidota bacterium | reverse complement strand
TGTAACTATTTTATTCGTGCATTTAAACATCACGAAGGCATTACTCCTAAACAGTATCAGCAATTGAACGATTCGGATAGATCATTTTAATCTTCCAAAAAGCGGAGAGGTGTAAGATGTTTTAATTCGTCTTCAGTAAATATTCTCGATTGTATAATAAACCTTAGTCCTATTGGTATCTCCAGCGAAAAACTGGAACCCCTGCCTTTAGTAATATCAATGGTAAGCTGAGTAAATTGCCAATATTCAAACTGGTCTTTGCTCATCCAGAAATCACATCCTTCAATGGTACCAAGGCAGACATCACTATTGCCAATTTTAAAATCTCCTTTTTCGAAACACATTGGCTGCGAGCCGTCACAACATCCTCCACTTTGATGAAACATGAGCTCACCAAAATTTACTTTTAGTTGATTAATCACTTCTACAGTTTCCTTTGTTGCAAGGACTCTTGATGTTTCTGCCATTTAATTATTGTACATAGAAATATTCATTCTCCGATATTTCTTTCTTTGCTTTTCGCTGAGCTTCATTGGCACGCAGCTCCACTCTTCTTATTTTACCACTAATTGTTTTAGGTAGTTCTGAAACAAACTCAATAATACGAGGCATTTTATATGGAGCAAGATTTTTACGAGAGAATGCAAACAACTCATTAGCTAATTCTTTATTACCAGTATAACCGGCGGCAAGGATAACAAATGCTTTTATTTCATATCCTTTAATTGCGTGCGGACTTCCAACAACTGCTGATTCCATCACTGCTTCATGTTCCAGCAAAACACTTTCCACTTCGAAAGGCCCAACTCTATAATCGGAAGATTTGATAACATCATCATCTCTGCCTACAAACCAAACATAGTCATCAGCATCTTTGTAGGCTTTATCACCTGTGTAATATAAACCATGTTTGAAAACTTCTTTCTGTTTTACTTCATCATCAAAATAATTATTAAAAATACCATTAGGTTTTCCAGTTGTAGTTATTACGGTGATGTTTCCTTCTTCATCTATCGGCATTTCATTTCCATGATCATCAACAATCTTTATATAATATAGAAATGTCGGTTTACCCATACTGCCAAAACGAATTTCGGCACCAGGTAAATTTCCAATAATACACGAACTTTCTGTTTGTCCGTAACCATCACGAATAGTTAATCCGGTACCTCTTTTCCATGCTTCTATTATCTCAGGATTTAATGGTTCGCCAGCAGCAACACATTCTCTGATACTTAGTTTATAATTTAAAAGGTTTTCCTGAATCAGCATTCGTAATACTGTTGGCGGCGAACAGAAGGTAGTGACCTTATGCTGTTCAATCATTTTTAATTGTTCCTGCGCATTAAATCTTCCTGTTTGATTAAAAGCAAAGATTGCGGCGCCTATATTCCATGGTGCAAAGAAGCTGCTCCATGCAAACTTTGCCCATCCGGGTTGAGATACATTGTAGTGTATGTCGCCTTGCTTTAACCCAATCCATGATGCTGTAGTAAGATGACCTAACGGATAATTAAGTTGAGTATGCACAACTACTTTCGGCATTCCGGTGGTACCTGAAGTAAAAAATAAAAAGAAAGGATCATCTGAATTAGTATCAGCTGCTTCGGCTATCGTTGATTCTTCATATATCTTTTCAATGGATGTCCAACCTTCACGAGAACCATCCACAATAATTTTTAAAGGAACGTTTTTGCCGGATAATAATTCCGCTTCATCAATTTTAGGTGCATTTACCGAATCACTGAACACCACTTTCGGCTTCAACTTTCCAAAACGATATACTATATCATGTACTCCTAAAATGGTAGCTGCAGGTATTAATCGAAACCCACCTTTGATGCCGGTAAGCATCACCAACCAGTTGGCAGGCAGCAAAGGCATCTGATAAAAAATTATATCCTGTTGCTTGACATCATTTTTACGCAGAAAGTTAAGCAAAGCATTGGTCTCATTACTCAATTGGCTGAAGGTAAAAGATTCGGTAATTGTTCCATCCGTCCATATCAATGCTTTCTCATTTGGAAAATCTTTCACGTTGATTTCTTCAAATACATCTCTCACCCAATTGAACTTTTCTTTACGTTCTATCGGATGTTGAACCAACTCTTCATATTTCCTGTCGATAATTAATTGACGAAGTTTTTTAAAAGTATCTTTCATACAAGTATGTTTATAATTTAATGCAAAGGTAATGCAACCTATTCAAAAAAAATCCCCTTGCTTCATTTATGGAAACAAGGGGATTTCTGTATCATTCTACTAAAAGAAACCTAACTTCTTTTTGTCATAAGAGATAAGCATATTTTTTGTCTGGCGATAATAACCAAGCATCATTTTATGATTTTCTCTGCCAAATCCTGATTTCTTATATCCACCGAAAGGAGCATGTGCTGGATAAGCATGATAACAGTTTACCCATACACGACCTGCCTGAATTGAGCGTGGAACCTGATATAATTCGTGTGCATCTCTTGTCCAAACACCAGCACCAAGACCATACAATGTATCATTAGCAATGGCAATAGCCTCTTCGGTAGTTTTAAAAGTAGTAACACAAACTACTGGTCCGAATATCTCTTCCTGAAATATTCTCATTTTGTTGTTGCCTTTAAACAATGTTGGTTGAATGTAATATCCACCTGCAAGTTCACCCTCCAGTTTCTGTACATCTCCACCACAAAGCAATTCTGCACCTTCTTCCTTACCAAGTTTTAAATACGATTGTATTTTTTCGTATTGATCATTGGATGCCTGAGCTCCCATCATTGTAGAACTATCCAATGGATTACCCATTTTAATAGCTTTGGTGCGCTCTATTACTTTGCTCATAAATTTATCGTAGATACTTTCGTGAACAAGAATACGAGAAGGACAAGTACATACTTCACCTTGATTAACAGCAAACAATACCGCACCTTCCACTGCTTTATCAAAAAAGTCATCATCTGCATCGGCTACCGAAGGGAAGAAAATGTTTGGCGACTTACCACCCAATTCCATTGTTACAGGTATAAGATTTTCGGAAGCATATTGCATTATCAAACGTCCTGTTGTTGTTTCTCCGGTGAAGGATACTTTGGAAATACGAGGAGATTGAGCCAATGGTTTCCCTGCTTCCGGACCAAAACCGGTAACAATATTTATTACTCCCGCAGGAACAATATCTTTAATCAATTCCATCAAGAACATAATGGAAGTTGGTGTTTGTTCTGCAGGTTTTACCACTACACAACATCCGGCAGCCAAGGCAGGTGCTATTTTCCATACTGCCATTAACAATGGAAAGTTCCAAGGAATAATCTGACCTACTACCCCAAGCGGTTCGTGAAGACAGATACTTACCGTGTTTTCATCATGCTCAGCAATAGAACCTTCTTCAGCACGGATAACTCCTGCAAAATATCTGAAATGATCAATACATAAAGGCAAATCTACATTCACCGATTCTCTAATTGGTTTACCATTGTCAATGGTTTCTACTGTTGCAAGCATCTGAAGGTTTGCTTCCATGCAATCAGCTATTTTATTTAAAATACCAGCTCTGAAAGCGGCAGAAGTTTTCCTCCATGTTTTAAAAGCAGCATGTGCTGCATCCAAAGCAAATTCAATATCTTCTTTACCTGAGCGGGCAGCTTTTGTAAATACCTTGCCATCAATAGGACTTACATTCTCAAAATACTCTCCTTTAACAGGAGCAATAAATTTACCTCCGATAAAGTTATCGTAATGAGGTCTAAAAGTTGGAATTTGCTTTGTCATTTTTATATATTTTAAAGTTTATTCTCCAAAAGTAATTTTGCAACTCATCAACCAATAGCATTATTCAATCAAATGATAGCACAGGAAATTCAATAAGGATAGAAACGAGAAATTATGAGGTAAATTTTGATGTCACAATTATTTTGGCATGTTGCTTGTAGCTATACAGGCTAACAAATTTAATGTTTGAATATGTATCTTTGACATGTTAATTCCCTATAAATATGAAACAAGTTTCACTTTTAATTTCCTTTATTATCTGTTATTCCCTTTCAGCACAGACTATACGAATGAAAGACCAATATGGAGAAAAACTATACTATGTTGATGGTAACACGATAAGAGTAAAAGACCAATATGGTGAAAAGCTATATTACCTAGATAACAAAACCATTAGGAGGAAAGATGAATATGGTGAGAAGATATTCTATTTGGATAATTACACCATAAGACGAAAGGATGAATATGGAGAAAAGTTATTTTATTTCGACCGCAATACAATAAGAGAAAAAGATCAGTATGGCGAAAAACTTTATTTTGTTGATGG
>CAIRRW010000408.1 GCA_903881065.1 uncultured Bacteroidota bacterium | reverse complement strand
TCATTTGGTTTTAATCCCAATGCCTCTGTATAACCTCCTTTGGCATTTTCATAGTCTTTGGTGCCTAATGCTTTATCTCCCTTTGCTATTGCTGCTTTATAATTATCTTCTAGTTTCTTTTCGCCCAATTCCTTCGCTATTGCAGCATCTGATTCGGCTATCTTATCTTTCGGATATTGTTCATCCTTCTTTAATCCCAATGCTTCAGTATAGCTTATTTTTGCTTCCGAATACTTTTTATCACCAAGCAATTTATCCGCTTTGCCTATCGCTGAATTATACTTTTCATTTAACTCCTTTTCTGATTTCTCTTTTGTTGCTTGTTCTGAAAGTATTTTATCAATAGAAGTAATTTTCTCTTGTGGATATTTTTCTTTTGGTTTTATTCCTAATGCCTCAGTATAGCCAGCTTTAGCACTAACATAATCTTTCTTCCCAAATAAACCATCTGCTTTATCAATAGCACTTGTATACTTGTTATTTAATTCCTTTTCCGCAGC
This sequence comes from uncultured Bacteroidota bacterium, assembly GCA_903881065.1. GTDB lineage: Bacteria > Bacteroidota > Bacteroidia > 2-12-FULL-35-15 > 2-12-FULL-35-15 > 2-12-FULL-35-15. The sequence continues at coordinate 4,221 of CAIRRW010000408.1, read as the reverse complement.
ATCTTTAGCCAACAGATTATCTATTTCTGCCAACTTATCCTTAGGATATTTCTCATTTGGTTTTAACCCCAATGCTTCATTAAATGCATATTTAGCGTTATCGTAGCTTTTCGAGGTCATTGCCACATCACCTTTAGTTATTGCTGCTTTATAATTGTTGTCCTGTTCCTTTTCTTTTGCCAATTTATCCTTTTCTGCTGCTGCATCTGCTATGGCTTTATCTATCTCTGCCAGTTTATCTTTTGGATATTTTTCATTCGGTTTTAATCCTACTGCCTCAGTATAGCCTCCTTTGGCATTTTCATAGTCTTTGGCGCCGAATGCTTTATCTCCCTTTGCTATTGCTGCTTTATAATTATCTTCTAGTTTCTTTTCGCCCAATTCCTTCGCTATTGCAGCATCTGCTTCGGCTATCTTATCTTTAGGATATTGTTCATCCTTCTTCAATCCCAATGCTTCAGTATATCCTGTTTTTGCTTCCGAATACTTTTTATCTACAAGCAACTTATCTGCTTTCGCAATTGTAGCATCATATTTATCTTTCAAGGCTTTATCTCCCTTCTCCTTCGCTACTTGATCTGCCAACACCTTTTCAATTTCAGCCAATTTATCTTTTGGATATTTTTCGGACGGTTTCAACCCTATTCCTTCTGTATATGCAGATTTTGCATTAGTAAAATCTTTTGAACTCATTGCCGCATCTCCTTTTGTTATTGCTGCTTTATATTTTTCTTCCATGGCAGCAGCACCTGCCGCAGCAGCAATCAACTTATCGATTTCACCAAGTTTGGTTTTAGGATAACTTTCATTTGTCTTTATACCTAATGCCTCATTATAAGCGGCTTTAGCATCATCATATTTTTTTGATCCTAGTGCAGCATCTCCTTTTCCTACTGCTGCTTTATATTTTTCTTCTAGTGCCGCTGCGTTAGCATTGGCAGTTAAAATCTTTGCAATTTCATCCAATTTATCTTTCGGATATTTTTCAAAGGTTTTAATATTTGATGCTTCCGTATAGGAGGCTTTAGCGTTGTCGTAATCTTTTTTCGAAAATGCTGCATCAGCTTTTGTTAATGCATCTTTATATTTCGCATTTTCCTCCTCCATTTTTTTATTTGTTTCATCTTCTAATTTTTGTAGTTTATCTACAGCCGAAACTAAGGATTTGGTATACCCTTCGTCATAAGTCATATCTTCTTTAACAGGATCGAAATATAGTTTACCGATTGGTTTGCTTAAAATGGAATTTATTTGAGATGCCATATTAGCATCTTTAGGAAGTTCAAAAATTCCGACATTTGCATCGGCTCCTTTGTGACCATCATAGTTTTTTATCTGGTCATCTGATAGCCCTTGGGTAGAAACAGAAAGCTTTTTTACAATATAACCCGGTTTTGTTATTTGGATGATATAATCATTATTGGCTTCTAATTTGACAGAATATTTCCCACTTGAATTAGTAGTAATTTGCTGGACGACTGTACCGCCATTATATAAAGTAACTTGGGCTCCTTCTAGTTTTTTATTGTCTTTAGAAATTGTGCCAGAAACAGTATACTGAAACTGAGCTTGAACAACGATAGGTGAAAAGAATACAAATATTAGTAAAACAGTTTTAAATGTTTTATTGTTAAATATTAAACAAATTGACTTTGATAAATTGAAAGTATTCATACAGCTTATTTCTTCCTACTATTCCGCTTTTTTTAAGGATTGCGAATGTAGTAAAATTATGTCAATTTCCGATAAGTTTTTTATATTAATATTTGTTATTTTCTGTTGGCTCTAAGAAATTATTTTTGTATCACTAACTTCTGTTCTTTTTTCCACTCTTTGGAGTAAATTTCTATAGTATAAACTCCACTATCCAATTCACCAATAGAAATTTGATGTTGATTGCTCTTCAAGAATTCTTTTTTAACAATTTGTCCTGAAATACTATAAATCTGTAGTGTACATTCCTTAAATGACAAATCTGAGAAACGAATGAAAATTTTGTCCGTTGCAGGGTTGGGTTAAATAGAAACAATATTATCCGCATTAAATTCTTTAATTGAATTTGGCGAATGAATAACAACAGAATCAGTAATGGAGCAGCCATTATTATCTGAAACAATTACTTTATAGGTAGTAGGATACAAGTTAGAAGCCATAATACTATTTTGTATGGGGTTTGTATTCCAGACAAAACTATAAGGTGTCATTCCTCCAGAAACGGTAACCAAAGCCGAACCATTATTGCAGGAATAGCACGTGGCATCAGTACCGGCAACAGTTGCTATAAAATTACTACAATTCGAATTTGCAAAACTATACCAACTTTCATTACCATTTGTCATATTATCATTGACAATAGTGGAAGTAATATCGTTTGCAGAATTGTATCCCAAATCATAAGCAGTAACTGCAATGGTATCTGTAATTGCAACGCCTGTTAAAGTATAAATAGTATCACCAATTACATTAATTACATTATTAAATTTATAACCATTAAATCCTCCAAAGTAAATGTGATACCCTACAGTATCCGTTTCTGTATTTCTATTCCATGTCAAAAGCACATGTCCGCCACCTATGTTTTTTTTAATAACATTTGCTGGTGGTGCAATCGGCGCCGAATTATCAGGCTTAGCTAAGAAAGGCAGATAGTCCACCAAATCCAAATTTGCATTATCTACACCATCATATATTTTTCGTTGAACAGTTGAATCGACATTTGATCCCCACCAGTTATTTGCGGCAAACACTACTCCTGTTCCATTATCATTATCGTTATATAAGTTAAGATAAGTTGAATTTTCAAAAATATTATTGTTTGTAATAAATGGGAAATCAAGGGTAACATACATGCTGCTTGTCCAATGATTATTCAAATCAGTACATTTATTTTGAACAACTGTATTGTAACTTATGGAATCATTGTTAGAAGAACTGTTAAAATAAATTCCTGCTTCTTCAAAAGATGTATTATTAACAATCTGATTATTGGACATAACCGTACTAGATTGATAACTATATACCCCTCCACCATTAGAAGTGGACATATTATCCGAAATTACATTATTTTTCAATCTGGTTGATGACTGGTTTGCCATACTAATACCTCCACCTCCTGACTGTGCACCAGTTGTTTTATTGTTTGAAATAATATTTGCGGATAAAATTGCATTGCCATTATTATTATTAAACAATCCTCCACCGTTAGCTCCTGTTGACTTATTACTAATTATAATATTATGAGAGATTAGGGCCAATCCTTTTTGGCTATTACAAATACCTCCACCATTTGTTGCTGTATTTGTTGAAATAATATTATTTGATATTTCTAAAATATTATTATTCTGAAATGCCAAAAAAATACCGCCACCATCAGTAGTTGCGCTATTATTATTGAAAGTATTATTGGCAATTAATGTATAACCATTAGCTAAAGAAGAACTACTTATCGAAACGCCTCCTCCATTGTCGGCAGAAATATTGTTATTAATAGAACAATTGTCTATTTTTAATAAAGACGATAAACCAGTCGCTCTGATACCAGACGCTTTATTATTAGAAATAATACAATGAGTAATATAAGGATGAGCATTGTTTAGTTTTAAAGCACCATTGTCAGTAATATTTAACCCTCCAGCTAATTCAATAGTGCAATAGGAAAGAATGGAACCACTTACATATCCTCCATAAATACTATTTTGAAATACAGCGTCAGTACTTAAATCGCTAAAATAGATATACCCCCAAGCTCCTGCATGGTTTGAAGTATTTGAGGTAAACAACACAGGACTGCCATTTGTCCCCAAAGCCATTAAAGTGCCATCTATCTGCAATGTGGTTGTGCTATCAAATTTCACGACTACTCCAGATTGAATTGTTAATGTAGTTCCAAAACCAACCAATAAATTTCCCGTGACAATATAAGGGCTGTTGGCTACTGTCCAATTAGTATTGTTAGAGATTATACCACTTACATTTGTCGCAAATGTTTGAAACACAAAAATAATTACTACCAATAAAGTCAACAGTATTTTCGTCCTTTGCGGTGCTGATATTAACCTGACCTTTGCCCTTGACATTGATGATTAATTGTGGGATAGCTGTAACCTGTAGTTCCCTGCCCTTGTCAAATAACGTGGTTAAATAGGTCTTGACTGCTTCTAATCTGATTCTAGCTGATTCATTCGTTAGTAATTTCTTTAGTTCGTAGACAGCGGATAGACT
>CAIRRW010000407.1 GCA_903881065.1 uncultured Bacteroidota bacterium | reverse complement strand
CGAAAAGATAAATAAAACAAGGGCATTAGTTTCTCATATAGAACAGACAGGAAAAGTAAATCATTATACTCTTAATGCTATAGTAAAAGCACTTTTAATTACAGTAGAGGAATTGGAATCAATTGACGAAAAGCAAATTTCAACTAACAAAAAGCAAAAATCAGAATTGGATATGCTTAATCAAGAAATAGAACATTTGAAAAACGAGAACTCTCTTTTGAAGGAAATAATAGCAAATCAAAAAAAACTAATCTCTACATTAGAAACAGGTAAGAAGAAATAAAAAAATCCCACCCTCTTTCGAGAGCAGGATTTTTAATTTTCAAATCAATAAACTACTTCCCATTAATTCTTCCGCCACCATAAGGTTTTGATTCAATACCCGGTCCGGTATTATTATGAGCAGTTGTTTTCCAAAACAAAGGAACATTCCAATAAGCTGCCGGAACATTTATAGTGTTACTACTTTTTGAATACTGACTTTTAGGGTCAACCACATCAATGTAAGTGCTGTCGTCAGCAGGGTCGCCTTTGGTTACACGGTGTGTATAATCTTTGGCTGTAGGCGTAGGGTCGTGATGAATATCGGCTGTTCCCAACACATCGCCATTAGTTACCGAACCGTTTTCTACAATTCCCGGAGCCGGCAAATCAACCACTTCCGTTTCGGTAATCGGAAACCCTTTTGCTTTCCAATTATCAGGATTGTTAGGGTCTTCAATTTCCATTGTGGCAGCCAACACGTTATAATCTTTCGCCGTGTCCTCATTTGATTTATGCATTATTCCATTTAGCGAAATAGAGGCATTACGTCCGTTTATGTCATCCTTAATTGTCTGACGTAAATTTTCCGCTGATTTGAATGCAATGTTTCCTTTGGCGGCAATCTGAAGATTTGCATCAACCATAGTGTTTTCACCTACTGTATCGGCAAGTTTTTGTACAAAATCAGGAGCATCCTGTGCGTTTAATCGTTTAATTTTTGCTGTGCGTTTTTGTCCCATTTTTCTAATTTTTAAGTTTTTAATTATTTATTGTCTGATTTTTACTGAAATTTCCGTTAAAATTACCCCAAATGCCTGATTTTGTTGCAGCACCCCCATTTATACAACTGTATTTTAGGGGAATTGATTTGTATGAGTCAACTATACGATTATATGGGGCGTTTGTACAACTGTATTTGTCACAAATACAACTGTATTTATAGGAAATACAACTGTATTTGTGACAAATACAGTTGTATAAATGGAAAATACAGTTGTATGAATGATAAATACAGTTGTATAAGCAAGAAATATAGTAGTGGTAATCAGCAATATAGTTGTATTCGTGAAAAATACAGGTGTATTCAGACGACTTTTCGCAGTACATTTTCATTTTCTTTACTTTTCCTGAAAAGGTATTTTTCATTTTACCCATTTTCTGCTTTATTATTAAAATTTATCTCTTCTAAACTTTTACAAAAAAAAGACTGACACATTCTCAATCGGAATGTGTCAGTCTTTTTATTAGCACTCAAATATGTTTAGTTTAAAATCTTCTTTTCTCCTTTGTTGTACTTTTTTATAAGTTCTTATTATTTAACGTCCGCAATTACCATATAATAACCCAACCAATTAGTGACGAAAATCAGTTAATGCTTTTTATTTTCAAAATCAGCACATCAGCACATCAGAAATTAGCTCATCAGCTCAAATTTCCAATATCTTTGCATCAATGACAAAAAAGGAACGATACGAAAAGGTAATTGATTATTTCAGCAAAAACCACCCTGTGGCTGAAACGGAGTTGCATTATAAAAACCCCTATCAATTATTGATAGCTGTTATACTTTCGGCACAGTGTACTGATAAGAGGGTGAATATGGTTACGCCAACATTATTTAAAGCATTTCCTGAGCCGGAAGTAATGGCGGTGGCAAGCAGCGATGAAGTGTTTCAATATATAAGGAGTATAAGTTATCCGAATAATAAAGCAAAACATCTGGTAGGAATGGCGATGATGCTTATTAATGATTTTAAAGGCGTGGTGCCTTCGGATGTTGATGAGTTACAAAAACTGCCGGGAGTGGGACGAAAAACAGCGAATGTTATTGCTTCGGTAGTTTATAATAAACCAACGATGGCTGTAGATACGCATGTTTTCAGAGTGTCGGAAAGGCTGGGATTAACCACTAATTCAACTACTCCATTGGAAACCGAAAAGCAGCTGATGAAATATATACCAACTGAAAAAGTGGCAATTGCTCATCACTGGCTCATTTTACATGGAAGATATGTTTGCATGGCACGGAATCCGAAATGTGAGGAATGCGAATTGAAATTGTTTTGTAAATATTTTGAAAGTAAAAAGCGGAAATTAACATCTTGATTTCCGTAAGGATTAATACTTTATTGTTTTGTTGATAAATAACTTTCAAAAGACCAATTTTAAGACTTAATTTTGAAAGCAGAAAAAATATGGCAAACTATACAACAAAACTTAAGAAGGGCGATAAAGCACCCGATTTTAATTGCAGAAACGAGAAAGGCAATACGGTTTCTCTGAATGAATATAAGGGCAGTAAACTAATATTATATTTTTACCCTAAAGATAAAACACCTTCCTGCACCAATGAAGCCTGCGACTTACGTGACAACTTTAAAACATTAAAAGCTAATGGATATGAAGTATTGGGAGTGAGTGCAGATAATGAAACAATGCATGAAAAATTTATAAAAAAGTACGATTTGCCTTTTTCATTGCTGGCAGATACTGATATGCAGGTAATAAAAGATTATGATGTATGGGGCGAAAAAAAATTTATGGGAAAAGTATTTGATGGCATCGTAAGAACAACTTTTATTATTGATACCGAAGGCAAGATTGAAAGAGTAATTACGGATGTGGATACTAAAAACCATACAAAACAGATTTTGAACAACTAATTAAAAATATATAAACGTAAATTAATAAATAAAAAAGATGAGTAAAGAAACGAAGGACGCTAAAATGGCAACAGTAAAGGAATCTATCAACAAGGAAAAATTAAAAGCATTACAGCTTACACTTGATAAATTAGATAAAACGTATGGCAAAGGTGCTATTATGCGTATGGGCGACCAGGCAATTGAAAATGTAGAGGTAATACCTACAGGTTCGTTGGGCTTGGATATTGCGTTGGGAATTGGTGGATTGCCGAAAGGAAGAGTGATTGAAATTTACGGACCTGAATCATCCGGTAAAACAACATTAACATTGCATGCTATCGCATCAGTTCAGAAAGCAGGTGGAATAGCTGCATTTATTGATGCGGAACATGCTTTCGACAGAACATATGCTGAGAAATTAGGTATTGATACAGAAAACCTGTTGATATCTCAACCTGATAATGGTGAGCAGGCATTGGAGATTGCAGAAAATTTGATTCGCTCGGGCGCTATTGATATTATTGTAATTGACTCTGTAGCAGCATTGGTTCCTAAAAGTGAGATAGAAGGCGAAATGGGTGATTCGAAAATGGGATTACATGCCCGTTTGATGTCTCAGGCATTGCGTAAACTTACCGGAACAATTAACAAAACTGGTTGTTGCTGTATTTTCATTAATCAATTGCGTGAGAAAATCGGTGTTATGTTCGGTAACCCTGAAACAACAACAGGTGGTAATGCATTGAAATTTTATGCTTCCGTTCGTTTGGATATCAGAAGAATTGGACAAATAAAAGATGGAGATGCTGTGGTTGGTAACCGTACCCGTGTGAAGGTGGTGAAAAATAAAGTTGCTCCTCCTTTCCGTCAGGCAGAATTTGATATTATGTATGGTGAAGGAATTTCGAAAGTTGGTGAAATAGTGGATCTTGGAGTAGAACATAATATTATTAAAAAGAGTGGTTCATGGTTTAGTTATGGTGATACCAAATTAGGTCAGGGACGTGATGCTGTTAAAACTTTGTTCAATGATAATGAAGAATTAATGGAAGAAATAGAAGGAAAAATAAGAGAAGCATTAAGTACTGCAACAGCTACGGCTGAAGTGGCTGCTAAATAGCATTTAATTTTTAATTAACATCCCCAATTAAAGTGCATCCGAAAGGTTGCTCTTCTAAGTTGGGGATGTTCTTTTTTATATACTTTTGTCGCCATGATTATAAAAAACTGTTTTAAAATATTCCCTCTAATTGCTTTACTTTTTATTGTTTCCTGTACCAATAATTCAACAAAGACAGAAACAAAAACAAATGATACAGTAGCTGTGAAAACTCCCGAGGAGTTGAAAATGCTGAATGATCAACTTAAATCAAATCCAAAGGATGCGGAATTGTATCATAAAAGAGCACAATACTTTTTCGACAGAAAAGATTATACTTCCAGCATGGCAGATATGACGAGCGCAATGAACATTGACTCCTCAAAAGCTGAATACTACCTTACACTTTCTGATATTTACTTTGTAACCAATCTTACCTCAAAATCAAAAAATGCGTTGGAAAAGTGCATCAAACTTGATGATAAAAACACTATCGCAATGCTTAAGCTGGCGGAGTTATTTCTTTATGTTCGCAAATACAAAGAGTCGATAGAGTATATTAATATGGCATTGAAAATTGACAAACTAAATGCGAAGGCTTACTTTATGAAAGGTATGAATTATAAGGAAATGAAGGATACCGCCAAAGCTATATCAAGCATGCAAACAGCTGTGGAGCAAGATCAGAAGTATTATAATGCATATATTCAACTTGGTATTTTATGCGCGGCACAGCATAATTCACTTGCGGTGCAGTATTATAAAAATGCAATTAAAATAAAACCTAAGAGTACCGAGGCTTGGTATGATTTAGGAAAATGCTATCAGGATATGGGAAGTTGGAGCAATGCAATTGCCAGTTATAATAATTTACTGAAAGTAGATGCAAATAATAAATATGCTCACTATAATACAGGAGTAATTTATTTTCTGGCACTGAAAAAATATGCTGAAGCGATTGATCAATATACACAGGCTATTGGCATTGACCCTAAATATACTGAAGCATATTATGCACGCGGAATCTGTTATAAGGAGATGAAAAACATGAAAGAAGCTGAAAAAGATTTTGTTGCCTGCACATCAATCAATCCTGACTTTGAACCTGCAAAAGAAGTGTTGAAAGAAATGAATAGTGGAGTAAAAAGCCACTAATAATTTCTTTCAATACTAATTTCTTTTCTTTAAAACCCTTTCGGTAGTTTCAGTTGGGGATTCTTCGGAAGATTTTTTGTAAATACTTTCTTTAGTGCTTCCTTCTGAACATTAAAATCAGATTGCATCACATCAATTGCTTCCAACTGAGTAGAGTTTGGTTTTGCCTGCATACCGCAGAAGTTTCCATAAAGCGAAGAAACTTTTTCACGAATCCGTTCTTCATCAGCAAAAATGGATTTCTTTTTCGTTGCCATCAACTCCGATTTTACTTTTTGCAAATCATCTTGGTGATGCTTTGCCTGGCTTGCGCGGGAGCTGCCCGTGCTGACCGTGTCAAAGATTTGGCCAGTGTGGCCTCTCAGCGCACCAACCAGCTGATTGGTTATGGCTTGGTGGTTGGCTTGCAGGGCACGGGCGATGACGCCTCGGTGCCATTCACCACACAAAGCATGAAAGCCATGCTGGCGCAAATGGGTGTTCGCATTGACGGTCCCTTGACCGATTTTGAACAAGCTTTGACGGTCAGTCGCGTGGATATCAAAAACACCGCAGCGGTGCTGGTGACTGCTGAATTGCCGGGTTTTTCTAAGCCAGGCCAGCGCATTGACATCAACGTTTCTGCCATTGGCAAAGCCACCAGTTTGCGCGGGGGTAGTTTGGTGATGACGGCTTTGCGCGGCGTGGATGGTGAAATTTATGCGATTGCTCAAGGTGCGTTGACAGCCACCGGTGTAGATGCAAATGCTGCGGGATCGAAAGTTCAAATTGGCGTTCCCACTTCGGCGCGCATACCCAGCGGCGCCATCGTGGAGCGGGTGGTGGACACGCCATTTGAAACTTCTGACAACATCGTTTTCAACATTCGTGAAAACGATTTTTCAACCACGACGGCCATTGTGCGAGCCATCAATAAAAAATTTGGTGACGACGTTGCACAAGCTTTGGATGGTACTTCGGTATCGGTACGAGCTCCGCAAAACTTGAATCAGCGCGTGGCCTTTTTAAGTGCAGTTGAGGCCTTAGAAGTGACCCCAGGTGATCCACCCGCACGTGTGGTCATTAACTCACGCACCGGTACAGTGGTCATCAACCGATCTGTTCGGGTGACGGCTGCTGCGGTGTCACATGGCACGATTTCGGTTGCCATTACGGCCACCAACGAAGTGTCTCAGCCCAATGCCTTGGCCGGCGGTCAAACCGCCAATGTACAAAACGCAGACATCAAGGTGGCAGAGCCGAACAAACCGATGTTCTTGTTCCAGCCTGGTGTGGAGCTGCGTCAAATCGTGGATGCAGTCAACCAAGTGGGGGCAACGCCCTCGGCCTTGATTGCGATCTTGGAAGCGCTCAAAAGCTCCGGTAGCTTGCGCGCTGAGTTGATCATCATTTAATCCGAGATACCGTCATGACCGCCCCCAGTGATTCCGTCAGCCCCAAGTCCTATCTGGACTTTTCGGGCCTGGGCGAGTTGCGTGGGCAAGCGCGCAAAAGTCAGGACAAGGCTATCCAGCAATCTGCGCAGCAGTTCGAGGGTTTGTTCATCCAAATGATGATGAAGTCCATGCGGGATGCAACGCCGAAAGATGAGGAGAACCAATCCAGTGCCTTGGACACTTTTCAGGGCATGTTTGATCAAGAGGTGTCTGTGCAAATGGCCAAACGAAATGCCATAGGTGTGGCAGATTTCATGGTCAAGGCTGTTCAACAGCAGGGTCATCCAGTCACGTCCTCGGACTTTTTGCGGGCGCGACAACACCCCAGCAAAGGTTTGCCCTTGAGCACTCCAGCAACACCCATGTCGTTGGATTCAAAAGACAACCCAATTCCATTGACCAAACCAGTCATCAAATCGCTGACTGAGATCAAGAATAAGGGCGCCTTATGAGCGATATTCTGAGCATCAGCAGCAATGCCGTCACCGCTTACCAAAGTGCTTTGAGCACGGTCAGTAATAACATTGCCAACGTCAGTACCGATGGGTATT
>CAIRRW010000406.1 GCA_903881065.1 uncultured Bacteroidota bacterium | reverse complement strand
TTTTTTCTTTTTCTTTTCCTGCAAGGTTCCTTATATTTTGAGCCTCTTTAACAATAATAACCTGATATTCGCTCATCATCGGGAACCGTTTGGCAGCAGAAAATACATCATCCGCTGTCACATCGCCGCCATAAAGTACCGTTTGGTTAAATTCCTTTTCAGATTCATCCAACACTTTATTCTCGATATAATCCGAAACCATATCAATAAAATAAGGTTCGTCTCCCATCAAAAAATAAACAGGAGAATAAACCTTATTCTTCAAATCCGACATTATCTGATTAAAATCCATTCTCCCCTACTCTATTTTTAAAATCTAAGATGTTTTACTGTTAAGCCATTATTGATAAGCTCGTTCAGCGAATCAATACCTATTTTTAGGTGTTCATCCACATAGTTTTGTGTAACTAGTTTATCACTTTCAATTGTTTTTACACCTTCAGTAATCATTGGCTGATCACTCACCAAAAGTAATGCCCCTGTTGGAATTTCATTATAAAATCCTGTACTGAAAATAGTAGCTGTTTCCATATCAATTCCCATTACTCTTATTCTCCTTAGATATTCCTTGAATTCATCATCGTGTTCCCAAACTCTCCTATTGGTAGTATATACAGTACCAGTCCAGTAATCTTTATTGTGATTTCTTATGGTGGTAGAAATAGCTTTCTGCAAACTAAATGCCGGTAAAGCAGGTACTTCAGGAGGAAAGTAATCGTTCGATGTTCCTTCACCTCTGATAGCCGCTATTGGTAAAATTAAATCTCCTAATTCATTCTTCTTTTTAAGTCCTCCACATTTACCTAAAAACAAAACAGCTTGAGGCTGAATTGAGCTAAGTAAATCCATAATGGTAGCAGCATTGGCACTTCCCATTCCGAAATTAATTATTGTAATTCCGTTTGCAGTAGCATTTGGCATTGGCATATCCAAACCATTTACTTCAACATTATTCCATTCTGCAAACATTTTTACATACCTGCCAAAGTTGGTTAGTATAATAAACTTACCAAACTTATCAAGTGGTGTACCAGTATATCTTGGCAACCAATTCTCTACTATTTCTTCCTTTGTTTTCATATCTGCTCTGTTCGAATTTTCACAAATATACAAATTACAAAACTTCTTACTTGGTTGATTATACTTTTTATTGAAAATACTTTATTTGCGTAACATAAAATTTCGGTACTTCGCAGTTGATGTACCAACTAAATTTACCCTCATATCAATTTAAACTTCGCTTGAAAGGAACACAGAAGGAAATTTTTGATTCCTTTCGGAAGAAATATGTGGTGCTGACTCCCGAAGAATGGGTGAGGCAAAATATTCTACAGTTTTTAATAAATGAAAGAAAATATCCAGCTTCTTTAATAGTTGTTGAAATTGGTTTAAAATATAACGGGATGCAGAAACGTGCCGATGTTTTGGTATATGATAAACAAGGAAAACCTTTTTTATTAGTCGAATGTAAAGCTCCCGAAGTGAAAATAACGCAAAATTCCTTCGACCAGATTGCCACTTATAACAAAATATTCGGAGTAAAATACCTTGTGGTAACCAATGGTATTAAGCATTTCTGTTGTTTGATGGAATATGAAAACAATTCCTTTAAATACTTGGAAACGATACCTTTTTTCGAATAACCAAAGATAGCGGGAATGTTTCCCGCCATAGCGGAAAGTTTCATTTTAATGTAAATGAATCTGTTTTTTCCTTCTTAACAACTTTTTGTGGATAATGATGGCTAAACGAATGGATTTACTATTATCATTAATTACTATCTTTGGACAATGGAATTTTCAGCCAAACAAATAGCGCAATTATTAAGCGGAACAATAGAAGGAGACGACAACGTTTTAGTGTCGAGCCTTGCCAAAATTGAAGAAGGAAAAAAAGGAAGTTTATGCTTTCTGTCAAATTCTCATTACACCAATTTTGTGTACGATTCCGATGCTTCTGTAATAATATTAAATCACACAGTAGTTCTCGATAAACCTGTAAAACCAACACTTACATTAATACGTGTGGAAGATGCATATGGTAGTTTTGCAAAATTAATGGAGATGTATTATCAAACTATTCAGAACAAAATAGGTATCGAACAGCCTTCTTTTATTGCCACTACGGCTACTATCGGCAACGATTGTTATGTTGGTGCATTTGCCTATATCGGCGAAAATGTGCGTATTGGTAACAATGTAAAAGTATACCCTCATTGCTATATAGGCGATAATACTACAATTGGCGATAATTGCACTTTCTTCTCAGGAGTTAAAATTTACCATGAATGTGTAATTGGTAAACATTGCACCATACATGCCAGCACTGTGGTTGGAAGCGATGGTTTTGGATTTGCTCCTAACTCCGAAAATAATTACAAAAAGATTCCTCAAATAGGTAATGTAATTATTGAAGACCATGTGGAAATAGGCTCCAACACCTCAATTGACAGAGCTACAATGGGTT
>CAIRRW010000405.1 GCA_903881065.1 uncultured Bacteroidota bacterium | reverse complement strand
CCATTACCGCTTACAATAAAAAATAACCGCTCACTGCATGAAACAATACCGTTCGCAGCATTTGATATTTTTCTGTTTCAAATAGATATAACTTGCACCCGAAATCAAGTTTTGATAATTACATCCCCTGTAACAAATCAACTAAAACTAAAAGATTTGAAACATACCTACCCTTATTAAATAATCAAAAAAACGAGTACGCCTGCTATAGTAATGTTTTGGCAAAACAATAAACTGCCGACTAAAAATTAGAGTTGATAATAGTTCTTTCAAAATCAGGAATAAATAAATTACTGAAATAGTTTCAGTACCTATTTATGGAATATATAACAAAACTAAATAGTACAGTAAAGAATGAGTATTAATAAATAAAAACAAGAAGCCATGAAAAATCAAAATCAATCTTTCGAGAACTTCAACGAACTGGTTTTCGAACACCGCAACAAAGCTTATGGAGCTTATGTTATCCGCAAATCGTATAATGAAAATGTGAGCAAATCACTTTTATTATCCATCGCATTTTTTAGTTTTATTGTTTTAATCGGAGTTGTATTAAGCAACAAAAATGTACCGAAAATAAAACTGGAAACAATCCAGAAATTGGATTCGATTTTTACAACTACCGTGGAGATTACTCCTCCCGAGAAGCTGAAACCAATAGAACCAACAAAAGTGAAAGAACTGCCGAAACCTAAAACAGATATTACAAATGTTGATGTTTCGGATAAAAAGGTAGAAACTTCATTGAAAACAAATGAAACCTTAACAATAAAAAAAGACGGTGATATAAAAGGAAAAGACAGTGTACCGGTAACTGATCTTCCGCCTGTAATAACTAAAACGGCAGGCACAGGAAGTAATGAACCACTTAAATGGGTTCCGGAAATGCCTGCATTCAACGGTGATTTATTCAACTTTTTAACCAGCAAATTAAGATATCCAACATTGGCAGTAGAAATGAGAACACAAGGGACAGTATATCTCACATTTGTGGTGGAGAAAAACGGCGACATCGGTGATATACAAATAATGAGAGGTGTTTCGGATGGATGTACAGAGGAGGCCATACGAGTTGTGAAATCAATGCCTAAATGGAAACCCGGCAAAAACAATGGTGAACCGGTACGGGTACAATATAATCTTCCGGTGAAGTTCAGACTGCAATAAGGGGAAAACAAAATTCTAAATTCCAATATATAAATTCTAAACTGCGAGTGATGTTTAGAATTTATATATTGGAATTTAACGTTTCATATAAACAATGATGTGTTTATAAGTAAGCTAATATCAAAAGCATTTGCCTTGGGCATAGGAGTAATTTAGCTTCGTGAATAAATAATATTCATCAGTTTAATAAAAACAACCTAAAAAAACAAATATGTTCAATTCCATTTTATTGCAAATTGTAAGTGGTGCAGCTTCAGCGGCAGATACCGGCAAACATTTAGTAACCTCTGTTGCCACACCTGCAATAGTTCCTAAACAAGCTTCCCTGTCGTTACTGGATTTAATAGTTAAAGGCGGACCAATAATGATTCCGATGGGAATATTATCCGTATTGACAATATATTACTTCTTCGAACGTTTTATCACCATAAAAAAGGCTGCCAAGCTGGAGAATAACTTTATGAATAATATAAAAGATTATGTTCATAATGGAAATATGGATGCTGCAAAAGCATTGTGCAAAAACTCTACAGCTCCTGCTGCCCGAATGGTGGAGAAAGGAATTACACGTATCGGAAAACCAATAAAGGAAATTGAAGAAGCGATGGAAAGCGTTGGAAAATTGGAGATAAACAGACTGGAAAAAAATCTTTCGGTATTAAGTTTGATAGGAAGAATAGGTCCTATCTTCGGTTTCATAGGTACCATTGCAGGGGTAATTAAAATATTTTATGATATATCATTAACTGATAATATTAGTATCGGAGTTATTTCTACCGGCTTATATCAAAAAATGATTACTTCTGCATCGGGCTTGGTTGTTGGGTTGTTAGCTTTCATAGGATATTATATTTTGAATGCAATGCTTGATAAAACTATAAACAAAATGGAAATTGCATCTGTTGAATTTATGGATATGTTGCAGGAGCCTGGTAAATAGTTTTTATTAAACAAACATAAAATGAAACTAAAAAGAAGACATAGAGAAGGCGCTGAAGTAAGCACGGAATCACTGAACGACATCATGTTCTTTCTGTTGCTTTTCTTCCTGATCATTTCTACATTAGCCAACCCTTCGGTATTAAAACTTACTTTACCAAGCTCAAAAACAGCCGAACAATTAGCCAAACAACAGGTAACAATTGAAGTGGATGCCAACCATCAATATATGGTAAACAAAACCCCGATAGCATTCACTGACTTGGAAAGCGCATTGAAGATAGAATTAGCAAGAACCCAATCGCCTACTGTTATCATAAAAATGGACAACACTTTATCTATTCAGGATTTGGCTGATGTGATGCAGATAGGTTATAGTCTTAATGTGAAAATGGTATTGGCAACAAAAGCTACAAACAAATAATAATGGATGCTTCAGCAGAAAATAAAAACAGGTACATGGCATTAGGCCTTACAATCCTTTTTCATGCCTTATTGTTTTTATTATTTATTTTTATGGTATTCATCACTCCTATTCCACCTTTTGAAATAAAACCTGTACCTGAAATAGAAATAGGATTGGGTATGGAAGGATTAGGCAGGAAGGATGCAGGCGGAAGCGGGCAGCATGATAAAGATATTGCTACATCTGAAAATAAAGTTAAAACCGCAAAAGCTAATAATACTGCTGCAAATGTGGTTACGGATGACTCTGAAACTTCCGTTTCAGTAAAAGTAAACAAGAAAAAGAAAAAAGAAAACAAGACGGAAGATCCTGTGGTGAAAGAGGAACAGCCAAGTGAAGAACTTAATGCTGCACTTGCTGCACTCAAAAATAAAAAGAAACATGTTGGAAATGGTGAAGGAGGTGGCAACACAGGCGGTTCCGGAAACGGAACAAAGCAAGGTGTTGGTGATGGCGATGGTACAGGGCATGGCAATGGAACCCCGGGATATAATGGCAAAGGTGGATATGATTTGAAGGGACGAGCCTTGATGAAGAAACCTGCACGGATGACCGACAATGAAGAAGAAGGAATTGTGGTAGTGGAAATTATTGTTGATGAAAATGGTAAAGTAGTTAAAGCTACACCCGGGCAGCGAGGTTCAACAACTACCAGTTCTAAATTATATTCGAAAGCCCGCCAGGCTGCTTATGAAGCTAAGTTCAATGCAAGCCCCGATGGAATTAAAGAACAAAGAGGTACGTATACCTTCGTATTTACACTTGAATAATTATTTCTATTAAACTCTCTAAATACATCTCCTGCAAAGTTCGTTTATGAACTACCAAGAAACCCTTGATTATATGTTTGCCCGCTTGCCAATGTTTCAGCGCATTGGCAGTGCAGCATACAAAGCCAATCTGGATAATACAATTGCGCTTTGCAAATTATTGAATAATCCTGAAAAGAATTTTAAATCAACACATATTGCAGGAACAAATGGCAAAGGCTCTACTTCGCATCTTCTTGCTTCCATACTTCAAAGTGCAGGATACAAAGTAGGTTTATACACTTCGCCTCATTTGAAAGATTTTAGAGAACGAATAAAAATCAATGGCGAAAAGATTTCAGAACAGAATGTTGTCAACTTTATAGAACAGTATATTATACCTGCTGTGGAAAACAAACTGGAACTATCTTTCTTTGAAATGACAGTAGGTATGGCATTTGATTATTTTGCAAATGAACAGGTAGATATAGCTATTATTGAGGTGGGTCTTGGCGGAAGACTCGATTCTACAAATGTTATATCTCCTGAATTATCCATTATTACCAATATCAGTTTTGACCATACCGCTTTACTAGGCAAAACGCTTGAAGCTATTGCAACAGAAAAAGCTGGAATCATAAAGCCGGAAACACCTGTAATTATAGGAGAGAAAACAGAAGAAACTAAAAATGTCTTTTATAATAAATCCAATGATAGTAATGCGCAATTAACTTTTGCAGATGAAATTTACAACGTAAAAAAACTTTCTTATAAAAATAACGGGCAACTTTTACTTTCATTTGACCTCTATCGAAAGAGCACTTTATTAATGAGTAATATGGAATGTGAACTACTTGGATTCTATCAGCAGAAAAACATTCCTGCAATAATTTGTGCAGTAGATGAACTTCGGAAGAGAGGTTGGTACATTCCTGAAACCAGCGTGCGCAACGGAATAAAAAACGTAATTACTAAAACTGGTTTGCTGGGTCGCTGGCAAATACTTGGCGAACAACCATTAGTGATTGCTGATACAGGACACAATGAGGCAGGAATTAAAGAAGTACTTTCGCAGATAAGTATAACTCCTCATAAACAATTACACTTTGTAATTGGCATGGTCAATGATAAAGATGTCTCCACGATACTTGGTTTACTTCCAAAGAATGCCATCTATTATTTCTCGCAAGCAACAATACCAAGGGCTTTAGATGCTGGCGAACTGGCAAAACAGGCTGCTGTATTTAATCTTAAGGGGAATATCTATAAATCCATTCCGGAAGCATTGGAGGAGGCAAAGAAGAATGCAGATAATGATGATTTAATTTTTGTGGGAGGAAGTACGTTTACAGTTGCCGAAGTTTTATAATTCCTTACCAATAAAAAACTGATTGAGAGAAAACAAACATTCTACTTCAACACCTTACCGTTTTCAAAAGCAACAACAAAAGCACTTTTGAAACCCTTTGCATTTATTTCAGCGAGATGAGTCACTGCCGCTTCCCTTGTAGGATAGTTTCCAGAATAATACTTTATTATCCCTCCTTCAGCTTCAACAGAAGTGAGTTCTGGAACATTCTTAAAATCATGTTTGGATTTGAAAGCACCTATTTGTATTCTATATGTTCTGTTTGAAGTAACTGGTATAGCAGTTGTTTTCACTGAAGTTGTGTTAGATGCAAGTTCTTTCACAACAACAGTTTTAGTTTCGGCCGCTGTAGTATTCTGCTTTACTTCATCCTGTCCTCCCGCTATCTTAACTGTTCTTTGAGGCAATTTAAATTCCTTTTTTGCACTATCAACAATATAATAAACACTTCCTTGAATTTTCAATTCTTTAGGTGCTTTCTGAGGAACCGATAGTTTATAAGAAAATGTAAATGCTTCTTCGGAAGGAGGAATTATCCAGGTGACCTTTAAAATAGTATCAACAAATTTGAGTCTTCCTCCTTTTGAATCAATTTCAGTAACATTAAAGCCTAATGGAATGGGCTGTGAAAACATAATAAAGTTTTTTGACGTTCCTTTACTAATTGTAGTTTCGATAGTATAATCCTTACCCGCAGACATGTCAGTAGGAAACTTCTGTGTAGCTGTAATTTCCTGAGCAAAGGAATAACAAACAGTAAAATTGAGAACTAATGTTAAAAGAATTTTATTCATTGGAAATAGATTATTTTATAGTTCAAAGTTATTATAATTTATTAATTTGGTGATGTAATCTTTTAGTAGATATTATTAAATTATACAATGGCAATACAACGGAACATAATATCAACGGAAAAAGCGCGATTAATATTATTAAAAAGTCAGGGACTCCTGAATACTGAATTTGGCAAAGGAAAAACTGCAGTTTTAGCAGCAATTGAACATTTGGGTTATATTCAAATTGATACGTTGTCAGTAGTTGCTCGCGCTCATCACCATACACTTTGGAGTCGCCTTCCTGATTACAATGAGAACTTTCTAAATGAACTTCTGGCAGACGACAAAACGATTTTCGAATATTGGAGCCATGCTGCTTCTTACCTGCCAATGAGTGATTATCGATTTTCACTTCCTCGCAAAAAAGCTTATTCCGAAGGTAAATCACACTGGTTTAATCAGGATAAGAAGATGAATAAATATGTGCTTGATAAAATAAATGCCGAGGGAGCAATGAAGACGAAAGATTTTGAACATAAAAGAGATGGTGCTGCTAATTGGTACGAATGGAAACCAGCCAAACAAGCACTGGAACAGCTTTTTATGGAAGGCAAGCTAATGGTGGCAAAACGACAGGGTTTTCAAAAAGTATATGATTTATCAGAAAGAGTATTGCCCACCAATATCGATTTATCTCTTCCTACTGAAAAAGAATATGCAGAACATTTCATTAAGAAATCTATACAAGCGTATGGTATTGTGAGTGAAAATGAGATGGCATATTTACGTTCTGGTTTAAAATCTTCAATTAATAAGGCATTAAAACGATTGCTAAAAGAAGGAGAAGTGACAGAAGTAAAATTGGAAGATGTAAAAGATATGTCATTTTATACTACAGCAGATAAATTAAAATCAATTGAAAAAATAAAAATAAAAAACGATGTACACCTTCTGTCGCCTTTCGATAATACAGTGATACAACGAAAAAGAGTGGAGCGATTTTTCAATTTTTATTATATGATTGAATGTTACCTGCCTGAACCAAAACGTAAATACGGATATTTTACATTACCTATATTATACCATTCAAGTTTTGTTGCCCGAATGGATCCTAAAGCCGACAGAGCTTCGCAGACCTTCTATATAAAATCAATGCACTTTGAAAAAGGTTTTTCTCCTGATGAAAAATTTAATTTATCATTTGCTAAAAAGCTAAAAGCTTTCGCCACATTTAATGGCTGCGATAAAATAGTAATTGATAAAGCAGAAAGTAAATGGAAAAAGGAAATGAAAACTTTATTAAAATAAAAAGAATCCGGTTTAAATTAAAACCGGACTCTTTTATTTTTAAGAAGTAATAATTATTGCTTAATAAATTTCATTGATTTATACGTTCCTGAGTTCGCATCAGTAATATTAACTGTATAAATTGAAGATGAAAAAGAAGTCACATCAATAGTTTTATCCGATTCTGTCTTAAACGACAGCACATTCTGACCAATCGAATTAAAAACATTCACTAGGTAATTTCCCCTGTTATTAAAATGCAGATTAACATTTTCTCTTGCAGGATTAGGAAATAATTGAACACCTATGGATGGATTGTTTTCAGCAATACCAGCAGGTATAAAACGTCTTACCATTACTTCGTCCAAACCAATCGAAGATGAATTTGTTCCATCAAAACCTCCATTAGTTACAAAATATCGGAAAGCCAATCGGCACCAGGTAAGCCCAGGCAAACCGGTAACAGCTGCTTTGTATAATGTCCAATCATGTTTTTGCAGCGTATCAATTCCTAAAAAAGTTGGATAGGAAACCGTATCTAAAAAAGGATTTACTGCAACAAGCAAAGTTGTAAAATCCCCTACTGTCCAGTCTGCAGTTCCAACGCTATCACTCTTGCCTTTCAAACTCAAACGGCATTCCAGATTATCTGGATATCGGGTACTATTATAAGACAACGTAGAAAAAGTAACCGTATCATCATTTTGTAATAACATAGTATCCGTCAAAAGCCAGTTACTTATAAAACCTAATGAATCTACGCTTGAATAATCAACTTGAGCGTAGGAATTTGGTCTACCGAAAGCAGCCGACGGAAAATTATTTCCCTGTGTCCAAGTACCGACACCAAGCGGATTACTATTATTTATTACCTTCCAGCCATGTGTCAATAGTACATTTACCGAATCGAACCCTTCATAATAAACTACTGTTTGTGAATTAACTTTTACACAATAAAATAATTGCAACAGTACTGCAATTGTAAGAAACTTAAACGTTGACTTTTTCAAGTAATTTATTTTTTAATGAATCGCAAAAGTACGAAAGTTATTATGCGAATCCATTCTTTTAATCCCGCAGCACCTATTTTATTTATAAAATTATGTTAAATCTTTCCTTATTAAAGCAATCTGCTAAATACTTTCTATCTTTAGATATGATTAACGAGGACGAAAAGCAGACTTATTTTAAAGGAAGAGGAGCGCAAGTCAATACAGGCAATCGTTTTTCGAAAAACAAATATGCTGAAGATGGCGAAATGCTGGATGAGTATTTGTTAAGTGATGATCGGACACAAATTTTGTTTGAACACCCCAAGAAAATAGTAAACCTTGTTAAAAGCCCGGATGTGCCTGGCATGTATTCAATGAATCCATATCAGGGTTGCGAGCATGGCTGCATTTATTGCTATGCCCGAAACACACATGAATATTGGGGCTACAGTGCCGGTTTGGATTTTGAACGCAAAATAATTGCAAAACCAAATGCTCCACAACTGCTCGAAAAGCAATTGATGAATAAAAAGTGGGTGGTATCTCCCATTCTGCTATCCGGCAATACAGATTGTTATCAGCCATTGGAGCGTAAATTAAAAATTACCCGGCAACTTCTCGAAGTACTTTTAAAGTTCCGGCATCCCGTAGGAATCATCACCAAAAACAATGTAATACTTCGCGATATTGATATTCTGGAGGAAATGGCGAGCTTAAAATTAGTACATGTTATGGTTTCAATAACTAGCATTCGTGAGGAATTACGACAAAAAATGGAACCGCGAACAGTAACAGCTAAAAACAGACTTAACGTAATTAAAGAATTAAATAAAGCCGGAATACCAACAGGCATAATGACTGCACCAATTATTCCGGGATTGAACAGTGATGAAATTCCGCAACTTATTGAAGCAGGAGCAGATCATTTGGCAACAAATGCTGGCTATGAAATAGTAAGGTTAAATGGAGCAATAGCTGAAATATTTAAAGACTGGATTGAGAAAAATTATCCCGACAGGGCAGAAAAAGTATTGAATCAGATTGCTGAATTGCATGGTGGAAAGTTGAATGACAGCCGATTTGGTACTCGAATGAGTGGTGAAGGGAACATTGCAGCTTCAATAAATCAACTTTATAAAATGGCAGTAAAAAAACATTTAGCAGGGCGTGATAAATTTGAATACGATTTAACAGCCTTCCGGAGACCAGGGGAAGTAAATCAAATGGAATTATTTTAGAATATACACCTCAGCCGGGTCATGCGCACACATTTCATCTTTCAGATAAACCATTCCCATCTTTTTAATTACATTTATTGAAGCGACATTTGCTTTAGCGGCACGGGCAACAATGCTCGTTAATTTCAAAGTATTTACTCCATAATCATTAACTGCTCTTGCCGATTCGGTAGCGTATCCTTTTCCCCAATGAATTTTAAAGAAACGATAACCTAAATCTAATTCATTTGTTTCTACTAAATATTTCAAGCCGCACCAGCCAATAAATTCATCCGTTGATTTTAAATGAACCGCCCAGCGACCAATCTTATTTTTGTATTGCGGGAGAATAATATCAGTAAGAATTCGTTTTGCTTCATCAATATCTTTCACTAGACCATCTCCTGTGTAGCGGGTTACATCAATATCTGAATTCAAGTCAATTAATAATTGTGCGTCATCAATGGTAAATTCACGAAGATAAAGTCGTTCCGTTTCAAGTGTAATTTTCATCAGCTTTCCATTAAATCTCTTATAACTACTGATGCACATACGCTACCAAAAGTTGCAGGCAGATAGGAAATAGTTCCGTATGCTGATTTCTTAAAGTTGGTTCCATCAGTCATCATCAATGATTCTTTAATTGGTTCTTCCGGCGAAAACACAACTTTTATACCTTTATATATACTATATTCTTTCAATCGTTTTCTCACATATTGAGCAAAGGGGCAAATCCGTGTTTCCGAAATATCAACTACCTTAAGTTGACTCGGGTCAAGCTTTCCACCTGCTCCCATCGAACTTACAATTTTAACTCCCTTTTCATATGCTGTTTTCAGAAATGTAAGTTTTGGAGTAACACTATCAATTGCGTCAACTACATAATCATAGTTGTTCGAAAGAATTGCCTCTGCTTTATCAGGTGAAAGAAATTCTTTTATCACATTCAGTTTCAATTTAGGATTGATAGCCAATAAACGTTCAGCCATAACATCTGCCTTCGGTAAGCCATGTGTGGTAGCAAGGGCAGGCAGTTGCCTGTTTCTATTGCTCGGATCCACTACATCGCCATCTACTATTGTCATTGTTCCAACACCTGCTCTGCAGATAAATTCGGCTGCAAATGAGCCTACACCACCCATTCCAACAATAAGTACATGCGCATTTTGGAGCTTCATCAAGCTCTCATGCCCAATTAATAATTCCGTTCGCGACAGCCATTTTAAATCACTCATGATTAAATATTCTTATATAATTTTTATAAATAAGTTGTTTCAATAATTCAATATCTTTCTTCAGATGCTTTGAGGCAGCTTCATACACCTCATTAATTGTAAAATCAGAATCATCTGTTTCCAGAAATAAAAGTTCATCAGGAATTAATGAAATAACTTTTGAAGCATTCGATTCCTCATTTAATAAAGCCTTTCCAAGTGAAATGTAAAAACCGTTTTTCAATAATTCATTTGCAATTTGAACGTTGTTATTATATCCATGAACAATTACTGGAACAGTAATTTTAATTTCTTTTTTTATACGAATCAAATTATCAAAAGCCTTTACACAATGTATAATAATAGGTTTATGTACATGTTCCGCAATAGTTATTTGTTCCCTAAATAATGTTTCCTGTAAATGAGTATCTACATCAATTAATTTATCCAAGCCAAATTCACCGATAGCCACAACATTTTTATCCTTACTTCTTTCCCTTATTAATTCAAGTGTTTTATCAGCATCAACTTTATTAATTGTCCATGGATGCAAACCAATAGAAACAAATTGCTGATGCGGATTCAAAAACACAATATCAGAAACATTCAAAATCGAAACATCTGTATCCGATATTTTATGAGTATGAATATTTATAAACGGGAAGTGCGAATTCATTTATAGAATAAAAAAATAACCCTGCTTTTCTGCAGGGCTATAATTAATTGAAATCTTTATTCGTGTAAACACCATCATCTAAAAACTACATGTTTCTTCTGTATTGCCCGCCAACTTCAAACAATGCATTGGTTATCTGACCTAGCGAACAATACTTAACTGCTTCCATCATTCCTTCAAAAATATTCTTATTCTGAATAGCTAATGTCTGAAGGTCACGCAATTTTGCTGCCGAATGATCTGCATTTCCTTTTTGCAGCTCATTAAGCATCGTAATCTGATATTGTTTTTCTTCCTCGGTAGCACGTATCACTTCAGTTGGAGTAATTGTAGGTGAACCTTTAGAAGAAAGGAAAGTATTAACACCAATAATCGGATATTCTCCGGTATGTTTTAATGTTTCATAATACAAACTTTCTTCCTGTATTTTTCCCCTTTGATACATTGTTTCCATTGCACCAAGCACACCGCCTCTTTCATTTATGCGTTCGAATTCCACTAAAACAGCCTCTTCCACAAGGTCTGTAAGTTCTTCTATAATGAAAGAACCTTGCAATGGATTTTCATTTTTAGCTAATCCTAATTCACGATTTATAATTAATTGAATCGCCATTGCTCTTCTTACCGATTCTTCTGTAGGAGTTGTTATTGCTTCGTCATAAGCGTTTGTATGAAGCGAATTACAGTTGTCATAAATTGCATATAAAGCCTGCAAAGTAGTACGGATGTCATTAAAATCAATCTCCTGAGCATGCAGCGAACGTCCTGAGGTTTGAATATGATACTTCAACATTTGTGAACGTTCGTTAGCACCATATTTCAGCTTCATCGCTTTTGCCCATATTCTACGAGCTACACGGCCTATCACCGCATATTCCGGATCAATACCATTACTAAAGAAGAACGAAAGATTTGGTGCAAATTTATTTATATCCATTCCTCTGCTCACATAATATTCTACATACGTAAATCCGTTTGATAAAGTAAGTGCAAGCTGTGTAATAGGATTGGCACCTGCTTCAGCAATATGATAGCCTGAAATGGAAACTGAATAAAAGTTACGGATATTTTCATTTATGAAATATTCCTGCATATCTCCCATCAGTCGCAATGCAAATTCAGTAGAGAAAATACAAGTATTCTGTGCCTGATCTTCTTTCAAAATATCTGCCTGCACAGTTCCTCTAACGGCAGCTATTGTTTCTTTTTTAATTTTTTCATACACATCTTTTGGCAACACAGCATCACCCGTAGTACCAAGCAACATCAATCCAAGTCCATCATTTCCTTTCGGTAATTCCCCCTGATATTGAGGACGTTTCACACCTTTCTTTTTATAAATTTCCTCAATCTTTTTGCTTACTTCTTTTTCAATTCCATTTGCTTTTATATAAAGTTCGCATTGCTGATCAATTGCTGCATTCATAAAAAAGCCAGTCAATATTGCCGCAGGGCCATTGATTGTCATGGAAACTGAAGTCTTTGCTTCTGCCAGATTAAAACCACTGTAAAGCTTCTTAGCATCATCAAGGCAACAGATGGAAACACCTGAGTTACCAATTTTCCCATAAATATCAGGACGGATTGCAGGGTCCTGACCATAGAGGGTAACGCTGTCAAACGCTGTACTCAAGCGATGTGCAGGCATTCCTAAACTTACATAATGAAATCTTCTGTTGGTTCTTTCAGGTCCGCCTTCACCTGCAAACATACGCGTAGGGTCTTCTCCTTCACGTTTGAAAGGGAATACACCAGAAGTGTAGGGAAATTCGCCCGGAACATTTTCCTGTAAATTCCATTTCAATATATCTCCCCATGCTTCATACTTTGGTGTTACCACCTTTGGTATCTGGCTATGAGCAAGCGATTCATAATTTGTTTTAATTTTTATCTCTTTATCACGAACTTTAAAAATAAAGAATTCGTTTTTGTATTGCTGCACTTTTTCTGCCCACCCATCAATAATCTTTTTATTTCTACCGTCAAACCCAAGCTCTATGTTTGCAGATGTATCCTTCAATCCTTTAATAATTCTATCCTTATCTTCAAGCTTTGATTCATTTAAAGCAGCAATTGATTTATTGATTGAATATAAAGTCTGTGCAATTTCTTTCTGTTCGTTTACCCACCTATCATAACCCCTATTGTTTTCTGCAATTTCTGATAAATAGCGGGTTCGCTGAGGAGGAATTATATAAATCTTCTCACTCATTTCATCAGTTACATGAAAATCAGATTTTAAATCAGCACTTGTTTTCTCCACCAGTTTATCCATCACTGCTTTGTAGAGTTTGTTCATCCCTGGATCATTGAACTGGGATGCGATTGTACCATAAACAGGCAATGCATCATCTTCTGTCTCCCAAAGTTGATGGTTGCGTTTGTATTGTTTTTTCACATCACGAAGAGCATCCAGTGCTCCTCGTTTATCAAACTTATTCAATGCAATCACATCGGCAAAGTCAAGCATATCAATCTTCTCAAGTTGTGTGGCTGCACCATATTCCGGTGTCATCACATACAAACTCATATTGCTGTGTTCTGTTATCTCAGTATCCGATTGTCCAATTCCAGATGTCTCCAGAATAATTAAATCGTAATTAGCCGCCTTTACAATCTCTACAGCTTCTTTTACATATTTGGAAAGTGCAAGGTTACTTTGTCTCGTAGCTAATGAACGCATATAAACACGATTGTTTTTAATCGCATTCATTCTTATTCTATCACCAAGTAAAGCCCCGCCTGTTTTACGTTTTGAAGGGTCAACTGAAATAATTGCAATTGTCTTATCTTTAAAATCAATCAGAAATCTTCTAACTAATTCATCTACCAATGAAGATTTACCTGATCCTCCAGTGCCCGTAATTCCTAGGACAGGAACTACTTTAGTTTTTATTGATGTTGCAATCTCAGTACTAAATTTAGAAAACTCTTCAGGGAAATTTTCTGCTGCAGAAATCAAACGAGCAATTGACTTCACATCCTGTTCTTTCAAATGGCTCACCTCCCCATTTAAGTTGTCACCTGTTGCAAAGTCACATTTTTCGAGCATGTCATTTATCATTCCCTGCAAACCCATTGATCGTCCGTCATCCGGCGAATATATACGGGTGATGCCGTAACTCTGTAAGTCGGCAATTTCAGTAGGTAATATTGTACCTCCGCCACCGCCAAATATTTTTATATGCCCGCAACCTTTCTCCCTCAAGAGATCATACATGTATTTGAAAAATTCATTATGACCTCCTTGATACGAAGTAAGCGCAATTGCATTTGCATCTTCCTGAATAGCACAGTTCACTATTTCCTCCACACTGCGGTCGTGGCCTAAGTGAATGACTTCCACACCGCTCGCCTGAATAATTCTCCGCATTATATTTATCGCTGCATCGTGCCCATCAAATAAAGAGGCCGCAGTAACAATTCTAATTTTGTTTTTTGCCTTGTATGGCTTAACTTCTGTCATTGTATTTGTTTTGTGAGGAACGCAAAATTAACTTTATTAGAGGAGTAATGCAAATCAAATATAAGCAACTAGATTTCTATAAATCGCTTTTAAACTTTTCCTTTATACACCGAAATTCATTTCATGTCCAATTTCAATTGCTCAGGAAGCAATCTAAAACTTAGCCTGTGATAAGGTGTAACACCAAACCTTTCTATTGCTTCGCGATGTTTTCTAGTTCCATACGCTTTATTGTGCAGCCAATTGTACTCGGGAAATTCATCATGTAATTTATCCATATAATCATCACGATATGTCTTTGCAAGAACAGAAGCTGCTGCTATACTCATATATTTACCATCGCCCTGAATGATGCAGGTATGAGGAATTGAATTGTATTTTTTAAAACGGTTGCCGTCAATCAATAAACTTTCAGGAATAATTTTTAGTTTATCAATGGCGCGATGCATGGCGAGGAAAGAAGCATTAAGGATATTTATTTCATCAATTTCGGCGGCACTTACCTGTGCAACAGCCCAACTTATAGCATTTTCTTCAATGATAGGGCGAAGATATTTTCGCTGTTTATCAGTAAGTTTTTTTGAATCGTCAAGAATTTTATTCTTAAAAGTCTTGGGTAAAATAACAGCCGCAGCAAATACATCACCAGCCAGACAGCCTCTGCCGGCTTCATCACAGCCTGCCTCGAGTAATTGTTTATCAAAATATTTCTTCAACATCAAACAATCACTATTTGCTAATCGCTACTTACTATTAACTGTTTTAACAATGCTCAGCCAAAGCGCATCAGCCGTTTTATCCCAGCTGAAATCAAGTTTTCTTTTCCTGCCTTTTGCTATCAGTGAGTTACACATATCTTCATCTTTATACAGGTAATTCATAGCATTGGCAATGGAGTCAATCGAAAAAGGATCAACAAGCAAAGCTGCGTCGCTGGCTACTTCGGGCATCGAAGTAATGTTTGAAGTTATTACAGGCACATCACAATTAAAGGCTTCAAGTATAGGAATTCCGAACCCTTCGAAATACGGAACATACGTCATCGCAAGAGCAGAAGCAATTACGTTTTTTAAATCTTCCGGTGATAATCTACCAGTGAAAATGACATCATCTTTATATTTCATATTAATGTATGTCATCTTTATATCATGCGTCCAATAGTACTTTTCGCCAACAATTACAAGTTTAACATTGTTTGAACTCATTGATTTGAACTTGTCAAAAGCCTGAAATAAACGTGAAATATTTTTGCGCGGATGAAGCGCACCAACAAACAAAAAGTAATCGGCACCATTTGTAAACAACTCTTTTGTTGCTGATTTTTGTTCCTCGTCAATAGGTTGATACAACTCATTACAACCATTAAAAACTACATCAATAGTTGAAGCGCTTATTCCATATTGTTTAATAATATCATTTTTAGAAAACTCTGAAACAGTAGCTATTCGTGCTGCTTTGCGAGCGAACTTAGGGAAAAAGCGTTTGTAATATTTTCTTACAATATAAGATACATCATTCGGATAATGCTCAAAACTTAAGTCGTGAATAACCGCCAGTTGTTTGCAGTTAGCTTTAAGCGACATGTAACCATCCGGCGAAAGAAATAAATCGGGTTTATATTTATTAAGAAAGTTAGCAACCGAAAACTCAAACCACCAGTAAAACAAAAATGGATGACGAGCTTGAGGAGAAAGGATTACAGGAGTTATGTTATCAGCGAAAAGAAAATCCTCATCAAAATCCCTGTCAAATAAAAAGATAAAGTGATCGTCAGGATGATTGTTGGTAATGCGTTTCAGCGTTTCAAATGTAAACCAGCCAATCCCTTCGAGTTTGTTGGGTAATAAAAGTCGTGTATTTACAACTATTTCCAATGCAACTATTTATTTAACTAGAATTGAAATTGGTTTTCCAATGCAGCCATTAGGGAATTGAATATTAAGCATCATGGCAAGTGTAGCGGCAACATCAGTAATATATACCTGTTCGGAAGTACTGCCTTGTTTAATATTCCAGCCAAAAAATAATAAAGGAACATGCGTGTCATAACTGTATGGCGAACCATGAGTAGTGCCTGTTGTGGAATACGCATCAATATAATCAGGCAGAAAATTTACAAGCACATCTCCCGAACGTTTTGCATTAAACCCTTTTTGCATCAAATAACGTGAGCCTTCTGTAAACTGAGAATTATTAAGAGTAGCAGCAGTGAGTACTTCAGACACCTCGGGCATTGTCATCAAAAAGGAAGCAATATCTTCTTCTACCAGATAAATATTTAGTTTTTTTGATGCAATAATATCATGGTTTAAAAAAACTTGTTGATTTGAAAAAGAAAGTACAAGTGAATCACCGAAAACAGATTGCAAATGCTTCTTCAAAGTATCAGCCATTTTTTTTGTATGAACATATCCGGAAGGGATTTTTAAATCTGTCAGATAGTTGGGAACTTCAGGTGCAGCATGGTCTGCAGTTAAAAATATCAATGCATTGTTTTTCCCCACCTGCGTATCAATAAATTTAAATAGCTCTGCAAGGTCTTTATCCAGTCGAATATAATCATCTTCCTGCTCCACCGAATTAGGGCCAAATGCATGACCGATATAGTCAGGCGATGAAAATGAAACAGCAAGGAAATCAGTAGTTCCTGACTTGCCCATATTCTCGCTCTTCATTGTTTCTATTGCGAAATCTTTTGTAAGTGAATTTCCGAAAGGTGTAGCACGAATAATATTCAAACCTCCATTCTTCGCCATCAGTTCAGGAATATTATGAGGGAAAACCGGTTTTGTTTCTCCTTTAAAAACAGTTTCGTATGCATTATCATCAGGCAGACTTTCCTTATATTGCTCAATAGGCAGAAGAGTATTCCACGGTTGACTCAAATACTGTTTAGGTAATTCTTTCTTATTAAATTCATTCACCCAATCGGGTAACACGTTCATATAATAAGAGCTCGTAATAAAACATCCGTTGCTGCCATCGTACCAATATGCAGCATTTGGAGCATGTCCGGCAGGTAATATTGCTGCCCTGTCTTTTAAAGCAATTCCAATTACCTTCGATTTCATATTAGATGAAATTCTTAATTCATCAGTAATAGTAGTTGAAAGCATATTTACCGGCGAACGTCTTCCCTCTGAAGAAGAAGTACCAACACTCATTACATCATTATCCTCAGCACAATAAATACTTTTACCTGTAGGTTTATCATACCAGTCGTTTGCTATAATGCCATGAACCGCAGGCGTGGTGCCTGTATAAATGGATGCATGTCCGGGACCTGTGTAAGTGGGCACATAATTATAATTGGTATTTCTGCAAAAGAATCCTTCGTTTACCAAACGTTTAAATCCATCATTACCGAATTTATCCCAATAACGATAGATGTAATCATAACGCATCTGGTCAATTACAATACCGACAACCAACTTAGGTTTGGCGGTAACACTTGCCTGCGCTGAACTTGGTTTAGCTGTTTGGGCATTTGCAGAGACAACAAAGCAAATAAATAATATTGCAATACTCTTTTTCATTTGATACAATTTACTGTGGAGAATTAAAAATCTTTTTCACCATCCATTCCGTACAATTTTCCTTTTTTCCAAAGTTCCAAATCTTCCTGATAATGTTTTTGATTTCTTTTGGTTAATTCAGGCGAGTCCAAATCCGTTAAATCAGGCTTGCCGGCATTCATCCAGGCAGTGTACCAAAGATTGGACACGTCAATTATCGACTTGCGTAATTGTCTTTCCACCATTCCTTTTAATGCAGTATTTAATTTCTCTGCATATTCATCGCTATAGAAAGTACTGCCGAATTTATTTTTCACCACCTTTCCTTCTGCATCCTTTTTAAGAATTTTATCTTCCGTAAAACCTTTCCTGATTTCATTATCTATCGTTAAAAGAGAATCTTTAAGTTTGTTGGATGCCGCAATTATTCTCCAGATTTCATTGTGAACGTTATCAATAAATTTTGCTTCCGGAACATTAAATGAATATTTGTTACCATATTTTTCAGGCAATTGCGCTTCCCACAATGCATGTATTCCCTTTTGATTTGTCATCTGACCATCGAAGTTAGCGGAAGTATGCAGCGGCATGTGGGCATCACCCATATAATGTCCCAAATCAGCAGCTATAAAAAGAATATCCGTTTTACGTTTTTCCTTAAAAGCCTTTGTCAATTTCTCGGTCATCTCTTCCATAAACCAAGGCAATATTCCATTCGACGTTAAAAATTTATCATCGTATTTTGCCTTTGCTTCCTTCATTGTTTTTGGCAAACTATCCCATGCTCCGTAATTTTCCAAATCAATAAAATGGCGTGGGTTTTCGGAGCGGTCAGCTAATGTATATTTGCGTAAATCTGGAACAGTTGATTCCTGAGTAACATAATCAATGTGATTATAAAAGAAAGTCTGCATTGGTTGAGGCAAAGCCATTACAGACGATTTATTTATATGTTCGTGTCCGAAGATGCCCCATGAAATTAATACAGAAGAGATGCCTACTGCACCTGCCAAAATAAATGTTTTTTTCATAAATGAATTTTATAATGATTGTTTACTTAAATAATATACAAGAGCAATACATACGCTAACACTGATTAAAATATTTGCAATTGCAATCAGTGCATGCCCTGTGCGCATAAGTTCTACCGATTCATAACTGAATGAAGAAAAGGTGCTCAATCCTCCGCAAAACCCTATTATCACCAACATTCTCATTGTTGTAACTGCCCCAACTTTTTCAAAAAATATGCCTACTGCTAATCCCAATATCATACAACTAATAATATTCGAACAAAGAGTAGCAAGAGGAAAAACACTTTTAAAATAGGTTCTTACTATTTCAGAAATCCCGTACCGCACGATGCTTCCTAATCCGCCACCCAAAAAAACCAATAAGAAATTATTCATGTATTAAGTATATGTTATTCTTATGTTTTATTTTGCAAAT
>CAIRRW010000404.1 GCA_903881065.1 uncultured Bacteroidota bacterium | reverse complement strand
TTTGCAGGATGCTTTTGGAGGCGAAGGAGTAGGGTATGTGCCAATTACCTCTATTGTTGCTGGTTTTAGAACAAGTATAATTCATTCGTATGAAGGCTGGACAACTTATAATTTGCTGGATGAATCGACAAAAGGCCACCTATTGGGCATTTCAGGGTATGGATTTGTTCCTGCTGTCGAAAAGGATATGGATTTAAATTCTGATAAATCTTCTACATGGGTTAAATATACTGCTGTTAAAGGTAAGCATGAAAATAAATTTTATGAAACAAAATTATTGTATGGTAAAAGTAATGATGAAAATTATGTGGTGATAAATGGAAGGCATTATAAACTTAATGAAAACAAAAATGTAAATCAACTGGTAATAAATAATGGAGCAGGCTGCCAATGCATCAATGCACTGTTTCATTGTAAAACTCCTGTTGATATATATGGGTTCAGTATGGAAAGTGATAGCGGTGTTTTTGTTGATAATTTTTCTTTCAGAGGGAACTCGGGAATGCCAATTACTAAGGTAACACAGAGTGTTTATTCCGGAACAAATGATTGTTTGAATTACGATTTGATTATTCTTGAATATGGTTTGAATGTGGTGAATCCTAGGGTAACAGACTTTTCGTGGTATGTACATGGAATGACAAATACCATAAAACATATTCAGGCAAGTTTTCCAAATTCTAGCATTTTATTAATAAGTGTCGGAGATAAAAGTTATAGAAAAGGTCGTGAATATGAAACAGACCCGAGTGTTCCGATTTTAGTGGCTGCACAAAATAAGATTGCAGAAAAGAATAATCTTGCTTTCTGGAGTTTATATGATGCAATGGGAGGTACTGGTGCTATGGTGAAATGGGTGGAAGGCGATACAGTGCTTGCCAACAAGGATTACACGCATTTTAATTTTAAAGGAGCTCATAAGGTCGGGAAATTATTATTTAATAAATTAATGAGTGAATACAGTGATTATAATAAAAAAGAAAACCGCAAACATGCTGACTAAGATTAAGTATTTTACTTTTTTTGTTTGCTTGTTTTTTGCATCAAAGAGTACCGTTTATTCTCAGAAAATTGATTCAACATCCTATACTCAATATAAGTTTTTGAGGCTAGATTTAAACAGGATTGAAAATGACAGCACTTCTCTGAAATCATTTTATAAAAAGCTGGAGAAATTGGAGAAACTGGAGAAAACTCAAAAAGGTCGCGTAACTATTACTCACATTGGTGATTCTCATATTCAGGCTGATTTTCTTTCAGGAACTATTCGTCAGAAAATTCAATTGAAATTCGGCAATGCCGGCAGAGGATTAATATTTCCGTATAGGGCAGCAAAGAGTAATGAGCCTTCTTCTTATAAAACAACAACAAATAAAACATGGGACTCAAAACGAAATGTGTTTTATGATAAACCGTTACCTATTGGCATAAGCGGTTTTACCATTGAAACAACTGATTCGATGGCTGAAATTAATTTATTGGTGAAAGATCAGCCGGGATTGGGTTATATGTTTACGAAGTTTACTTTGTTTCATGAAAAAGGATTGACTAATTATGATATAACAATTTGTGATGACACCAATTGTGTGAGAGGAATATTAAAATCGCGCGACAAGTCAAAGAATCCTTTTGTTTCCGAGTTGAAGTTTGATAAACCAATACGGCAGATTATTTTAAAAAATAAATGTGCAGACACTTCATGCAGACAGAGTACACGCATTTACGGTATGTTGATTGAAAATGATTCTTCCGGAGTATTATATAATATGATTGGAGTTAACGGCTCCGAATACAGGCATTATACAATGTCGGAACATTTTATCGAACAGCTTTCCTATTTGAATTCCGATTTGATTATGGTTTCGATGGGGACTAATGAAGGATTCAGCAAAGGTTTTGACCGTCAATTATTTTATCATCAGATAGATTCTTTAATATCAAGAATAAAGAAAAATAACCCACAAGCATCCATTTTACTTACAACACCGGGAGATTCGTACAGGAAATCCAGAAAAGGAGGAGTAAGAAATCCTGATATGAAACTTGCTAAAGAGACAATAATAAATTATTGTCTGAATAATAATTTAGCTTATTGGGATTTGTATGAAATAATGGGTGGTTTTGGTTCGATGGGGAAATGGTACACTGCTAAATTGTCTGCTAAAGACCGTGTACACTTCAGTGGCAAGGGGTATCAAATTCAGGGTGATTTGTTTTATAAGGCTTTGATGAATGGGTATGAAAAAAATAAACAACTTAAGTAAAGTTTTAATTATAATCCCTAAATTCTAAACAATCCATTTGAGATTCTTTAATATAAATATAGGCACGGATAAGTTAATTTCACAACTCACATACAATGTGAAAGACCCGTTATTATTCAATTCTGGATTTTTTCTGTTTTTCTTTTGCATTTTTTTACTAGGGTATCAGTTTCTATATAAACGAAAACTTACCCGCGTAATTTATTTTACATTGTTCTCACTTTACTTTTTCTATAAAGCTTGTGGATTCTATTTTTTATTCATACTGTTATCTGCAGTCGTTGATTTTAATCTTTCCAACTGGATACATGATGCCAAAACAAAGAGGAGAAAGAATTTGATATTAACTTTCAGTATTGTAATTAATCTGGGTTTGCTGTTTTATTTTAAGTACACTAATTTTTTTATTGGAATAATAAATGACCTGAGTTCGGGGCAAATACAACCATTGCATTTAATTCTTCCAATTGGGATTTCATTTTATACTTTCGAAAATTTAAGTTATACCATAGATGTTTACAGGGGTAAATTCAAACCCGTTCAAAGTTTTTTTGATTATTGTTTCTTTTTAAGTTTTTTTCCAAAACTTGTAATGGGTCCTATTGTACGTGCTTCCGATTTTATTCCGCAGATACGGAAAGATATTTATTTAAGTAAAGAAGATGTTGCAAGAGGTATGTATCTTATACTTGGCGGGCTTTTTAAGAAGGTTGTTATTTCCGATTACATTTACGTAAACTATGTTCAATATATTTTCGACGACCCTTCACGTCACTCCGGTATCGAATGTTTGCTTGGAGTATATGGATATGCTATGGTTATTTATTGCGATTTTTCAGGCTATTCGGATATGGCAATAGGAATGGCAAAATGGATGGGCTTCACAATAAATGAAAACTTTGATTCTCCTTATCAATCATCAAGTATTACGGAGTTTTGGCGAAGATGGCATACTTCATTATCGTCATGGCTGAAAGATTATTTATACATTTCGTTAGGTGGAAATAGAGTGGGGAAGGTGCGACAGTATTTAAATTTAATGGTAACAATGTTGCTTGGTGGATTGTGGCACGGTGCTTCTTTCAATTTTATTGTCTGGGGCGGCATGCATGGCATTGCACTTACTTTGGATAAAATGAGAATGGACATAATGAATCCTAAATCTCAAATTCTAAATTCTAAATTCAGCAAGGTTATAGGTGTAATCATTACATTCCATTTTGTTTGTTTTTGCTGGATATTTTTTAAGGCATCTTCATTTCATGATGCTGGAATAATTATTGCTCAGATACTTTTTAACTTCGATGCAGCAGCTTTTTCACCTATGTTATCTGCTTACGGAACTGTGTTTGCTGTGATGCTGCTTGGATATATTATTCATTTTATTCC
>CAIRRW010000403.1 GCA_903881065.1 uncultured Bacteroidota bacterium | reverse complement strand
GTTAACTGAGGAAGTAGGTGAAGTCGCCCGGATTATTGCAAGAAAGTATGGTGAACAATCTTTTAAAGAATCCGATAAAGATAAAGAGCTGGCAGATGAATTAGCAATTAATAGAGAAAAACATGATTTCTTTTCTTGGTACGGATTGTCATCATATCGGACATATCGACTTGATGAAAAAAGTAGTTTATGAGCCGCATTTGAAACAGTTGGTAGAAAGCGGCAAATTGCTTAATCATACTTTATAGTACATTCCAAATACATTTTCTCGGATTTATAATGCAATACAAGGTTTGGTTGCTAATAAATTTTCATTGAAAGCGAAAGAAGCTAATTTGCTCAGTAGATTATTTAGGATACATGGCAAATCAAATAATCAGATATTGTATATTACTGAATTAGGCAGTTATTCAATTAATCTATCTACTTTTGACAAATGAATTACAAGATAGGTGATAAAGTTAGGTTTCTGAACGAAAAGCGGGAAGGCATCGTATGCAAAATCATCAATAAAACTACTGTGGGTGTGATAATTGAAGATGGTTTTGAGGTTCCTGTATTAATTTCGGAGTTGATTTTGGTAGAAGATAATACTATTGAAAAAGAATTACCGAAACCTGCGCTGCCAATTGTTCATCCTATTGAAAAATATGAAATAGCACAAAACAACTTAAAGCAGGAAGGCATATATATCGCCTTTTCACCTGAAAAAGAGAATGATATAGAACACTCGAATATGAATGTTTGGTTAATAAATCATACTGCGTACCAAACGATGTTTACGTTTTCTGTTCTTAGAAATCAAAAAACAGTAACGATTGAAGCAGGAGAATTGGAAGCTTATACCTCTGAATTGATAGCTACTTTTGAGAAAAAACAAATTGAACAGCTTGCAAATTTCAAAGTAGATGTATTGTTTTTTGATAAAAATGAACATTCGTATCAATATCCAGTGAGTGAAATTATTAAATTTAGAGTAATAAAACTTTATAAGGAAAAAGCTTTTGAGGCAAATAGTTTTATTGATGAAAAAGCCTACACCATCAACATTTCGCTTATAGATGATTTATCTGAGTCGGAAAAAGCATCATTGGTAAGTGGTGATTTATCAAGCTATTTATTACAGAAAAAAACTACAGCACCTACAAATGTAAATTCAAAACCAAATGCAGTTAACAATCCTGCGCTCGAAATGGAAATTGACTTGCACATTCACGAGCTACTCGATCGTTATTCTCATTTATCCAATCATGAAATTGTTCAGATACAGTTAAAGCATTTTCAAAAAGCACTAGACAAAGCCATTAATGAACGTTACAGAAAACTAATAGTAATACATGGAGTAGGGAAATTAAAACTTAAACAAGAAGTACTCAAAGTGCTTACCTCGTATAAAAATGTAAAAGCTTACGACGCATCCTACTCAAAATACGGCTTTGGAGCCACAGAAATTCTTACTAATTAATAATGGAAAATTGATAATGAATAATTTTCAATTGTCCATTATCAATTACATTTAACTACCTTTGCACCGCAAGTCGTTCTATCGCTGCCCTTCAGAATAACGAAGGGGGGAGGAAAGTCCGGGCAACACAGAGCATCCCACTTCCTAACAGGAAGGATTTGTAGCAATACAAAGACAGCAAGTGCCACAGAAAATTACAGCCGTTCAGCAATGCATGGTGATGGTGAAAATGTGAGGTAAGAGCTCACGGAAATGATTGGTGACAGTTATTTCGGGTAAACCTTGGGAGTTGAAAGACCAAATAAACCGAAGCTTAAGAGTTGCTCGCTCAATTTCGGAGGGTAGGTTGCTTGAGTTTGTTGGCGACAACAAGCCTAGATAAATGATAGAAGCTCTGAAAAGAGTACAGAACCCGGCTTATAGGCTTGCCTTTTTTTATTGTTGAATGACTATTTAGTTTATTACCTCGAGTAAAAACTATTTATGTCAAAGCTAATCGAGAAGTTATTACTTGCTCCCGCCATCAAATAATTAGCCCGCCCGTAACTGAAATGAAACTTATACACTCTAAATCCAAAACCATATGATACGCCTGCTTCTCCGGGCTTTACGGAACTTGAATATTCTTCTCTTCGTTTGTAATTATAACCAACTCTGATAAATAAGTTTTTAGTTATTATAAACTCCCCTCCTACTACAATATGACGAATTAATTTATCGCCAAATTCTTTGTATTTATTTGGCTGAATTATCTCACCATTCGCATCTCTCGGGTAAGGTGTTAAAGGATCCTGATATGTTAAATCCCACCGTTCCAAATTTTGATACTCCACCGAAATGCGCACAGGAACATGCTTTGGTTTGTATGAAGTGCCTAACTGAATCTCGAAAAACAATCTTTCTTTTGTAATATCGTCATATGAATACCATTGAGTTCCTACGTTTTTTATTACTGCTGCCAGACCGAAATTCGTTTTTGGATTATAATACGTTGCCCCAAAATCAATAGCTGTGCCAAGTGATGTATAAACATCCATAGCAGAATAAATTGTTTTTAAATCGACACCGATTGCAAGGTTTGAATCTAAAACCGAATGAGCATACGATAAATTAAAACTCATTTCATTGGCTCCAAACGTGCCGTTGACCGCACCAGTATTGTCGGCTCTGTTCATCTTTCCATAATCGAGATAATATAAACCGGCGCTGAAATTCCCTCCTCTTTTAAAATGCTTGCCATATGCTACATAGCCATATTTTATTCCAGCAATATAATTTATGAAACTCAACGCTACATTGTTGTTCATCGAATCGGAAAGAAGTGAAGGATTGACAAGTGCAACATTCAAATCATTATCTTTAACAGAAAGAAGATTGCCGCCGAGAGCCGTAACCCTTGCTGAAATTGGGAGATTGAGGAATTGATACGTACTATTACCGCCAGGTTGAGAATAACCAACCAAGCTTATCAGAAGAATAATAAAAAAGAAAATAGTTGTTTTTATTTTCATCCTTCAAAGTAAATTAAAATAGAGATAGGATAACAAATGATTAAATAAATAATAATATAAAATGTTTGAATCAGACTTTATTTGGAGATTTATAAGAGGCTAATGGATTAATTTATTAATCATAATATGGTGGAACTAACCTTCCAATTCTTTCCGTAACATATTCAATGCCGCATTAGCTGTCTTTTGTATATTACGTTCACGGTGATTACCAAACTGAAACTTTTCTGAAATCACTTTATCAGGTGTAGCAAGTGCAACCCAAACGGTACCAACCGGTTTATCTTTTGTTCCTCCACTTGGACCTGCAATACCAGATGCAGAAATAGAATAATCAGTATTATACTTTTTGCGTATTGCTCTAGCCATTTGCTCTACCACCGGCTGACTCACGGCTCCCTGAGTATCTAAAATATCTTTCGACACTCCCAATTCCGTTTCTTTTATCTCATAAGAATATGAAATAACAGAACCGATATAGTATTCGGAACTGCCCGGAACTTTAGTAATTAAATGTGAAATATAACCTCCAGTGCAGCTTTCAGCAGTTGAAACCGTTTTATTTTTTTCTCTTAACAGTTTCCCTACTGTCTGCTCTAATGTTTCATTTTCAACACCGAAAATTTCATATCCATATATATATTGAGAGATAATAGTCTTTAATTTCTCTATTTTACTCTCCACATTTGAATGCAGTACTGTTTCGTTTTCACCTTTTGTACTCAGTCTTAAACGCACCATTCCAGGTGCAGGCAGATAGGCTAGTTTAATATTTACAGAACCTAAACTATCTTCCCAATCACTTATTAATTCTGATAATGCCGACTCTCCAATTCCTTGCGTAAGAACTGTTTTATGATAAATAAAAGGAAACTTAAACCGTGATTTTAACTTAGGAATAATTTGATTTTTCATCAACGCCTTCATTTCATAAGGCACGCCTGGCATTGAAATATATACTTTTCCATCTACATCAAACCACATACAAGGTGCAGTGCCATTATAGTTTCGTATTACTTCGCATATAGCAGGCACTTCAGCCTGTAAACGATTGATTGGTGTAACCGTTTTACCGTATTGAGCAAACAAATTAACAACATCCTGATAAGCCGTTTCATCAAATCGCATGGTCGTATTAAAATATTCACATAATGTTTTTTTAGTGATATCATCTTTTGTAGGACCTAATCCACCCGTGATTAAAATAATATCTGCACGTTCCTTTGCTTCATCCAACGCTTTTATTATGTGTTCGCGATTGTCGGATACAGAAGAAATCTGCTTAACACTTATTCCATTTAAGTTAAGTAGCTGCCCAATGAAAGCTGAATTAGTATCAACAATCTGCCCTATTAATATTTCATCTCCTATGGTAATGATTTCTGCCTGCATAAAGTTTGTCAAGTATTAAAATGGAATTAAGAATGAAACAAGAGATGCTTTATTCCTTCACTATTTTTTTATTAAATATTTTGTCCTCTGTAATTATCCTAATAAAATATATTCCTTTATTGATGTCTTTCTCATTATCAATAGTAATTATATTATTTAAGGTGTTAACCTTTTTCTCCTTATTCAGAACCTTTCTTCCCGCAATATCATACATTTCTATTTGAATATTTTGTTTTTTATCAGAATAAAAGGAAATATTAAACCCTGAATTAAATGGGTTCGGATAAACAGACAATTGTTCCTGAGTTTTATTTTCTAAACTTTCTATCCCTGCAATAGTACCCAAAATAGAATCTGCCATACAGAAGTTAGGAATACCAAAGCCCTTTATGGTGTCGGGAGCGTAGTATTGGCTTGCACTTCGCTGAATGGCATCCAGCACCTGCATATTTGTTGCATTACGATGTGCCTGCCATAAACATGCTACAGCACCAGCTGTAATTGGCGATGAAAATGAAGTGCCACTTTCCTCCCAGACTTGTCCTGTTGTGGATGCTACTGCTGAATTAACTCCCTTTGCACAAGTATTAGGTTTGATACGTCCATCAAAAGTAGGACCTCTGGAACTGAAAGGAGCAATAATACCCAGTGAGTCTACTGCTCCAACTGTTAATATACTATCCGCATCAGCAGGTGCAGAAATTTTATACCATGGTGGACCACCTGCATTTCCAGCACTTGAAGTAACGAACATTCCTTTCCTTGCTGCCATAACCGCAGCTTTCGAAATAATCGTTGTTCTACCGTCCATTTCCGAGTACGTGTGATTTTGTGCAGGATTGGTCATGTTAATACTATAACCCAATGATGAGTTAATAACATCAACACCTACACTATCAGCAAATTCAGCTGCTACAGCCCAATTGGTTTCTTCCTGCCAACTTTCAGTATAATAGTTCTCTGTAACAAATAACCAGAACTTCGCTTTAGGAGCCGTACCAATCAGGAACCCCGGAATATTAGCGGCACTGCATGACAGCGTCATCATGCCATGTGATAAATTTATGTCCTGATGAACATATAAATCTGAATTTCCGGCAACAAAATTATGTCCGCCTACTATTTGATTGTTTACTCGTAAGCTATCAAAAACAGGAAAAGAATCCGCCTTATAAAAGCCATCATCCATATAGGCAATCACCATGCCTTGCCCCTGATACCCGCTATTATGCATACATTCAGCACCTATTTGATGGACCTGATCATATGAACGTCCGTAATTTAATACATCACTTTGTATCGACTTTTGATTGTCTGTTTCCTGATTTGTATTAATTGATTTGTTTTCCAATTCATTTTTAGGTGTTCCTTTTTTTGATGAAGGTGATGAGAGCAAAACAATCTTGTTGACATAAGGCAACTCTCTTATCAGTGACAATTTTGAAGTATCATTGGTAGAAACAGCCACTGCATTAAACCATTTCGATTGATTAATAATAGTTACACCACAGCTTTTTACTCCATAAATATAATTTGTATTCACCGGTAAATCGGTTGTGTTAACTGCAATGTTTTGAGTTTTCCTTCTTTCAATGGCTTTCTCCGACAGGAAAGCAGAAGGTTTATCTACAGAAAATGCACTATTATTTTTGTCCTTGAACATCACCCAAAAAGTATATGTGTTTTGAGCCATCAGAAGATGCTGTGAGAGTAGAATAAGGACAATAAATGAAAGTATTTTTTTCATACCTATTTTATTCGGTTCCATAAGAATTAACAACCATTGTAAATTGAATACCGCTGGTGATTCGTTTTAAAATAGGTTTTATAAAGAAAGCCTGTGTTGAATCCTGTCCATATATTTGCGTATTCCATCCGGTGAAAGGTTGCGACTGAATATCAATTATCTGTTTATAAACCAAGCCAACATTACGGGCATATTTTTCAATGTAAAGTTGCCGTTGTGTAAGTATTGATCCACCATCATCATATTGTGAAACCTGCAATACCGAATCAAAATTAAAGGTTCTTATTTGCATCGGAATATCATAGTAGGAGTATGTATAATTCCAGGCAGGCAATGTATTCTGGGCATTTCCGTTCCAGGTTTGAGCACTATTTATTGGAAAAGCGAGTTTTATGTAACGAATATTTTCTTCTACCTTTTCGGCGGTTGTAGTTGTTCTATTTTCAGTCCATACATTTCTCAACGTCCATGGCATCTGACTATAGGATAATGTATCACTATAATATTTTACATATCGCTCCAGACGAATAGTAAGGCGGTTCAGATTATCAAGGTAAATAGATTCTATCTTTTCCTTCAATTGAAATTTGAACGTATCTACTTTCGCTAAATGAGTATTGGGATTCAGATTGGCATTATCATAATACAACGAATCAACATCATAAATTACATACCTCCCAACTTGATTAGGGAAATAATTATAACCCAAATCAACTGTTGCCGCTTTATCCTTTTTACAGGAATTAAAACCGATTAACATTATTGTTACTAAACATAAAGGAAAAATTATTCTCTTCATTTATTCTATATAATGAACTGTGAAAGTAGATAATTTATTTGAAGGTGCAATAAATTAGTTTAACACATTAGTATGAGCCTGTTTAAACTTTATTCAATAACACGTCTATTGCAGAAATTTTTATCATCGTTTCGGAAGATTAAGCTAACAATTCATAATTTCTGCTATTACAGGAGTGGAGGGGAACGAAAACCCTACTTCAATCTGCGCTTTCCGCCATAGCTTTGCTTCTGCACCTGCTATACATTTAAAGCGTTTTTCTAAATTTTCTTATTCTTTTTGTATAGCTGTGGTAAAACACATGGATGTTGGTAGGTTTTAATTTTCTTCACGTTTTTTATTTGGCTGGGTTTGTTGGGGTAGTTTTATACAGTGATATAATTAAATCCAGTCAAATAAATATTTTTCATCATATTCAACTTCAAATTTCTTTAAAAATTCAATATACTCCTCTTTAAATGTTTTCTTTTTGTGGTGTTCTTCCTGATTTAATATATAATCATAAACAGTTTGGATGTGAGAATGGGAATAGGAAAATGTTCCATAACCTTCCTGCCACGAGAATTTGCCTTTCACAAATTTTTTATCATTAATAAAATTTGATGAATTGTTTTTTATGTCTCTAACTAAATCAGAAATCGCCATCGAAGGTTTTAAGCCAATAAAAGCATGAATGTGGTCGGGCATACCATTTACAATGATTGACTTTTGTCCTTTCGCTTTTACTATCCCTGCAATATATTTGTGCAATTCATCTTTCCATTGCTTGTCTATCACATTTTCTCTGCCTTTTACTGCAAATACAACTTGAATGTAAACTTGTGAAAATGTTCCCGACATATTGATTTTTGTTTAATCCCGAAGGGATGTTATTATTATAGAATATAATGGCAATAAATTTTTACAACCCTGAAAGGGTGACATTCTATTATCATTTCGGATTTTATTTTTGTATATATTTTTATGTTTTATAATCATTTCACCCTTTCAGGGTTGTGTTTATTATTTGTTTTTCTTGTTCTATAATTATTTCATCCCTTCGGGATTATATTTTGTTTTTGTTTCATCCCAAAGGGATGTTATT
This sequence comes from uncultured Bacteroidota bacterium, assembly GCA_903881065.1. GTDB lineage: Bacteria > Bacteroidota > Bacteroidia > 2-12-FULL-35-15 > 2-12-FULL-35-15 > 2-12-FULL-35-15. The sequence goes on along the minus strand of CAIRRW010000403.1, from coordinate 304 downwards.
ATTATAGAATGTGAAAATGTTCCCGACATATTGTTTTTTGTTTAATCCCAAAGGGATGCTATTATTATAGAATGTGAAAATGTTCTCGACATATTGATTTTTGTTTAATCCCGAAGGGATGTTATTATTATAGAATATAATGGTAATAAATTTTTACAACCCTGAAAGGGTGACATCCTATTATCATTTCGGATTTTATTTTTGTATATATTTTTATGTTTTATAATCATTTCACCCTTTCAGGGTTGTGTTTATTATTTATTTTTCTTGTTCTATAATTATTTCATCCCTTCGGGATTATATT
>CAIRRW010000402.1 GCA_903881065.1 uncultured Bacteroidota bacterium | reverse complement strand
TCCATTTTTAGTAGCCGATTGAATATATAGGTTACTATTTGAAACTACAGGGGCATTAATTGTAAAGGCTTTCCCATTCTCCATGTTTATTTTTACTTTATTAAAGGAAGGTGTGCCTATCATATAATTGGCAGAACCCGGTGTTACTTCATAAATCCCTATCGAACCAAGAACATACCAAGCACTCATTTGTCCGCAATCCTCATTACCAATCAATCCGTCAGGTGATGCGCTATAGAAATCCTTTACTATTTGATGTACTCTTTCCTGCGTTTTATAGGATTTGCCTATGTAATTATATAGATATGCCATGTGATGACTTGGTTCGTTGCCATGGGCATATTGCCCAATCAAACCGGAAATGTCAGCCTGTTCGCGGCCGGTTGTTTTGGTTGTAGTGGTAAATAGTTCATCCAGTTTTTTATCAAACTTGTCTTCTCCTCCCATCATTTTTATTAAACAGGGAATATCCTGCGGAACGAATAAGGAATATTGCCATGCATTGCCTTCGGTATAATAATTATTTACTTCACGAGGCTCAAAGGGAGAAAGCCACCCGCCATTCTTTCTGGGGCGCATGAAGTTACTTTCGGTATCAAATACATTTTTCCAATATTGTGCCCTGTTACTATATGTAGTATAATCGTTCTGCTTGTTCAACAGTTTAGCCATTTGGGCTATGCACCAATCGTCGTATGCATATTCAACAGTTTTAGAAACGCTTTCTTTATCATCTTCAACGGAAACAAATCCATGGTCAATATATTCAGGCAGCCCGAAATGATCATAATTTGCAGAGTGTTTCATTGCTTCGAGAGCATAATTCATATCAAAATCAGTTATACCTTTTATGGCAGCATCAGCAATTACACTTACCGAATGATATCCAATCATGCAGTCGGTTTCGTTGCTTGCCAGTTCCCATACGGGCAAACGACCTCCTTCTTTATATTGCGCCAGAAATGTCTTTATAAAATCCAATGTTCTTTTCCTATCTATTATCGTATATAAAGGATGCGCGGCACGGAAGGTATCCCAAAGCGAAAACACAGAATAATAGGTATAACCTTCGGCTTTGTGTATTTTATTATCGCGCCCACGGTACATGCCATCCACATCAGAAGCTACGTTAGGCTGAATCATAGAATGATATAAGGCGGTATAAAATATTTTGAGTTTGTCCTTGTCATCTGTTGTTACTTCTATTTTGCCAAGCTCTTTGTTCCAGAGATTTTCTGCATTGATTTTTGTTTTATCGAAATCAAAATCGGTTAATTCGGTATCGAGGTTTCTCCTTGCTCCTTCGATACTCACTGTGGAGATGCCTACTTTTACGAATATTGGTTGGCTTGTTTTCGCGAAGCGGAAGGCATGTTTATTGATGTTGTTTTCACCTGTTTTTTCCATTTGTTTTTGTTCTTCAAAGGGTTCGGAGAAACGAGCTACGAAGTAAATATGCTGGTCGGTTGCCCATGCCTGGCTTCGTCTCATGCCTTCTACCTCTGTTTTGCTGACTACCTTTAATGATGCTTCCAATGTTTTATCGCGATGAGAAAGATCAAGAATTACCCATGGAGTTGCATTGTCAGGAAATGTGTATTTATGAAGTCCTGTGCGTGTGGTAGTTGTCAACTCGACATTGATACCATTGTTTAGTTTTACGGAATAATATCCTGCAGTTGTCTTTTCTTTGGAATGTGTAAATCGGGAGGAATAATTGTTGATTTCGGCATTGGGAGCTGTTGTCATTGGCATTAAAAGTATGTCGCCGTAATCGCTGCAACCTGTGCCGCTAAGGTGTGTGTGCGAAAATCCATAGATAACGGAATCGCTGTAATGATAGCCGCTGCAGCCATCCCAACTTCCGTCAATGCGGGTATCGGGTGATAGCTGAACCATGCCGAAGGGAACGGTGGCACCGGGAAATGTGTGCCCGTGCCCGCCTGTGCCTATCATCGGATCGACGTATTTGGAAAAATTGGTTTGTTGTGCGCTAATAGAAGTTATGGTGTGGAGGAAGATGATAAGGGAAAGTAGTTTTTTCATGCTGTTAATTTAATTGTGAGGAGTACTATTTTAAAAGATGGGTTAAATATATTAAGAATTACGAAGGCAGGTTGTAATTCTCTTCTTATTATTTAAAAGAATAATTTTGGGAAGGAAAGGTTTGTCCGTAAAAAACACTCACGAAGACAATAATCCAGTATAACCTGAAGGTTATACCATATTCTCTGAGGATTACACCATACTGTCTGAAGCTTATACCGTATTCTCTCAAAGTTATACTGTATTCTCTGAAGGTTATACGGTATTCTCTGAGGATTACACCATACTATCTTAAGGTTGTACTGTATTCTCTCAAGATTATACTGTATTCTCTTAAGGTTATACCATACTATCTTGAGATAGTACTGTATTACCTTAACATTATAATGAATTTTGGTCTTATTTGACTTTTCTTTCCAAATCAGTCAACGTATAAAATGTTAATAACTCACTACGAGATATTTCCAATAAATGGTAAACCAAAATCGATTTTATTTTGTTATCCACAACTCAACGTTTATAATATTATTTTAATTATGTACTTCACTTTGTAATCTAAAGTAATTTCGATTTTTGATATTAAATTTTGAATTAAAATAAATGGCTGAGCCTAAAAAAAATACAATTAAGAACACCGTAAGGGATAACAAGGAGAATTCAAAATCTTCGGAGAACAAACCTAAAAAAGAGAAAGTTCAATCAGGCACTCCCCAAAAAGGACTGCGCCTTCGAATAAGTAATTTTTTTGCCTTTGCATATGACGAACGGTTTCAGAAAATATTTGGGTTGACGCTTCTTTTATTTTCTGTATACCTTACCATTGCTTTTGCTTCATTTATTTTCACCTGGCAGAATGATTACAGTGCAGTAGTTGGCAATTTATTTTCACCGGATATTAAAGTTGAAAACTGGCTAGGAAAGGCAGGTGCATTGCTTTCCCACATTTTTATTTATAAATGGTTTGGACTTGCGTCCTACATTTTCCCATTAGTGTTCTTCATAATTGGAATTAAAATTTTATTAAATATTGAGAAAATTAATCTTGGAAAAATATATGCAAACAGCTTTTTCTGGCTATTGTTTTTATCCATCGGAAGTGGGTATATTTTCCGTGATTCTCATTTATTCCCTGGAGGAGCATTCGGTTATGTTATAAGTAATGTTTTAAATGATTTCTTAGGAACTATAGGTACAGGAGTTTTACTTGGATTTACCTTTGTAGTGTTTCTTGTAGTTACCTACAATATTGCCTTTAAGAGGAATAAAGTACGACCTGAAATTGAAGAAGAAACTGAAGAATCTGATTTAAAAGAAGAAGCTAAACTAGAGATAAAAAACACGATAAAAGATAAACCGGAAGATATAAAATCTGATGTTTTTGAAATTACGAATGACACCAAACATGATATTATTGAAGACATTGAAAAGCATGTAAATAATGAACCTCTGGTATTATCTTCGGAAACGGATGCCGTACCGTTCACATTGGAAAATGCTGGTATCATTGAAAACAAAGCCGAAGAATTAACTCCCGAGCAAATTGCCGAAGCGCTGAAAGCGCAGGTAGGAGAGTATGACCCGACATTGGATTTATCTACCTATCAGTTTCCTCCTATTGATTTGCTTGAAGATTATGGAGGCTCAAAAGATATTGTAATTAATACAGAAGAACTGACCGCAAATAAAGACCGTATCCTTAAAACACTTGGTGATTATGGAATAGAGATCACTAAGATATTGGCAACTGTTGGACCAACCGTTACACTCTACGAGATTATACCTGCGCCGGGTGTGCGTATTTCTAAGATAAAAAACCTGGAGGATGATATTGCGTTAAGTCTTTCGGCACTGGGAATTCGTATCATTGCACCAATGCCTGGTAAAGGAACTATCGGGATTGAGGTTCCTAATCTTAACCCAGAAATGGTACCAATGCGTACTTTGCTTGCTTCGGAAAAGTTCCAAAATACTAAAATGGATTTACCGATTGCATTGGGTAAAACGATCAGTAATGAAATTTTTATTACTGATTTAGCAAAGATGCCTCACTTGCTGATGGCTGGTGCTACAGGGCAAGGGAAGTCGGTTGGGTTGAATGCAGTACTTGTTTCATTGCTATATAAAAAACATCCATCACAAATTAAATTTGTGCTTGTTGACCCGAAAAAAGTAGAGTTGACATTGTTCAACAAGATAGAACGTCATTATCTTGCAAAACTTCCTGATAGTGCAGATGCTATTATTACAGACACTAAAAAAGTGGTGCATACGCTAAACTCCTTATGTATAGAGATGGATCAGCGATATGATTTATTGAAAGATGCAGAAGTGCGTAACCTTCGTGAATACAATGCGAAATTTATTTCCAGAAAATTAAATCCAAATAACGGACATAAATTTCTACCATACATTGTATTGGTGGTGGATGAGTTTGCCGATTTAATTATGACAGCAGGCAAGGAAGTGGAAACACCTATTGCAAGGCTTGCACAGCTTGCGCGTGCTATCGGAATACATTTAATAATTGCAACTCAACGACCATCGGTAAATATTATTACCGGTACCATTAAAGCAAATTTCCCTGCAAGGATTGCTTTCCGTGTTACTTCAAAAATAGATTCGAGAACTATTCTTGATTCGGGTGGAGCAGACCAATTGATAGGCAGAGGAGATATGTTGCTTTCTACAGGAAATGATTTAATTCGTCTGCAATGTGCTTTTGTAGATACTCCTGAAGTGGATAAGATATGTGATTTTATTGGCAGTCAACGCAGCTATCCTACTGCGTTTATGTTACCTGAATACGTGGATGAAAATGGTGAAGGGAGCGGAGGCAAGGATGATGACCCGTCACAACGTGATGCATTCTTTAAACAAGCCGCAGAAATTGTTGTTCAGACACAACAAGGTTCTGCCTCATTATTACAACGCAGATTGAAATTGGGATATAACAGAGCTGGCCGGATTGTTGATCAATTGGAGTCGGCAGGTATCATTGGTCCATTTGAAGGTTCAAAGGCACGTGAAGTATTAATAAAAGATATGTTATCTTTGGACCAGTTTTTGAAAGAGTCGTATAACAAATAAAAAGAAAGAAATATGTTACTAAGGAAAATATTTGCGATTGCAATAATTGGTTTAATCAGCATTAATGCGAACGCACAAAATGATGCTCAGGCAAAGAAAATACTGGATGAATTAAGTGCCAAAACAAAAGCATATACTTCCATTAAAGCTGAATTTGCTTTTGTAAATGAAAAGAAAGATAAAACAAAGGATACTCAAAATGGCAAAATACAAACCAAAGGAACCAAATATAAATTGGAAATTCCAGGGCATAATATATTTTGTGATGGAAAAACAGTTTGGGATTTCATAAAGGATGCCAACGAAGTGCAAATAAAAGATATGGAAGCTGGTGGAGATGATGGTTTAAACCCTTCTACAATTTTCACAATTTATGAAAAAGGATATAAATATAAATTTGATGGCGAGGATGCTACAACTCAAACGATCAGTTTATTTCCTTTAAATCCTGACAAGAAAAAGTTCCATACTTCTAAATTATTTATTGATAAAACGAAAAAGCAGATATCAAGTGTAAAGATGTTGATGAAAGATGGCTCCACTCAAACATACACCATAAAAACATTTGAAACCAATTTAAATATTCCAG
>CAIRRW010000401.1 GCA_903881065.1 uncultured Bacteroidota bacterium | reverse complement strand
TTTTCATACGGACAAAATTTAGAATTAATAAATATAAGGTACCGAATAAAAAATGAAGGTAAGCATACCACCTTTTATACATGGCTAAAATAAACAAGTTTTGCCTGTTATATTAATATATTATCGATAGCGATAATTGAAGGTGAGGAAATATAGGTATTTTTTTGGGGGAGATGTATGATGAAATATTAAGGATGAGGAAAGGGGAATGATTAAATTACTTCAGCCCGTATTTAGTTTTATATTTAATATAGAGTTCCTTTTGCTCGTTATTCAAGTCTATGCTTTTTCCTTTTATAAAAGCCATCTCCACATTATTAGTACGCATATCCAATGCATCACCTGTAGAAATAAAAAGATTAGCATCTTTTCCTGTTTCAATACTGCCGGTAGTTTTATCAATACCTAATATTTTTGCAGTACTTAAAGTAATTGATTTTAATGCCTGTTCTTTTGTCAGGCCATAAGCCGCAGCAGTTCCCGCCATAAAAGGTAAATTACGTGTCCCCATTGTTTCCATGTCGCCTTCATTATTCAGGCAGAATAAAACTCCTGCCTTTTGCAACAAGTAGGGAAGTTTATACGATGCATCAATATCTTCTTCCGGATGTTCTGGCAAAGAATGCACCCGGGCAACCACAACTGAAATATTATTTTGTTTCAATAAATCGGTAACCATCCAACTATCCTTGCCACCAACAATAGCAACTCTTTTCAGTTGGTATTGTTTCGCAAAATTTACCGCTTCCACTATTTCTTTCACATTATCACTATGTATAAACAAAGTTTTTGTTCCATCAAAAAGCCCTTTCATTGCCTCCAGCCGAAGATTCTTTTCTTCTTTAATTTCTGTTTCGTTATATGCTTTTCCATCATCAAATAATTTCTTCAAATCATTTATTTGTTTAACATATTCCTTGTTTTTTTCATACGGACCATATACTCCACCATCTTCATCAATCAATTTTCTGCTTATAATTTTAGGCCAGTTAATATGAATGCCATCATCAACTTTATACACCGCATCTTCCCAATTCCAGCCATCAAGCATCATTATACTCGAAGTTCCCGATATTATTCCGCCACGCGGAGTTACCTGTGCCAATAAAATGCCATTTGAACGAACAGTAGGTATTATCTTTGAATCGGTATTATACGCAATCAGTGAACGAATATTTGGAAGCGTAGTTCCAATTTCAGATTGATCTCGGGTAGCACGAACCGCCTCAATCTCAATTAATCCTAAGGTTGAATTAGGTGCTATAAAACCTGGGTAAATATGTTTGCCTATAGCATTTATCTTCTCCTCATAATTTCCTGTTTCAACTTTTGCTTTTGATGCATCAATCACTTCAACTATCTTACCGTCTCTAATTCCGATTAATGAATTCTGAATAACACTATCATTTCCAATATGAGCCACACCATTCATTATTAGAATGCTTTTGTTTTGTGCTGTCGCGATGATAGAGGAGATTATTGCTAATGTAAATAGTATTTTTTTCATTTGATTTTGTTTAGTGTTTGGGATGAATGGAACGCTGATTTATATGATTAGTTAAGATTAGATATGATTCTTTTTATTTAATCGCCTGCGGCGAATATGATTTATTATGTTTTATGCTTTATTAGTTTTTTTCTTGAGTTCATTTAAAAGTACTTTTCTTTTATATTCAGGTTGTCTTCCAAAATTCAATAATAGACCTACTTCTAAATCAGTTGCCTTAAAGTAATTCACTAATTGTATTTCATGTTCAACAGATATTATTTCCGTAGCTTTTAGTTCAACAATTATTTTGTTTTCAATTACAATATCTGCAAAATATAAACCTACTTTTTCATTATCATAATATACATCTATTTGCTTTTGTTTTTCGCCGGAAAGCCCAAGTTTATTTAATTCAATCATTATTGCATTTTCATAAACTCTTTCAAGGAATCCAAACCCTAGAGTATTATATACATTATAATTTGCTTTGATGATAATGACAGCAGTAATATCAGAATATAAAAAATTATCCTTTATCATAAATCTAGTACTAGCATATTTAATCATAATTGCCGAAGGCAATCAAATCATTTTAAATCCTAACCAATCATATTAATCTGCGTTCCCATCCCCCCTGTTCTTAATCCGCTTTCATATAATCCACGTCCATATCATCACATCCATACAGCTTTTGTTTCTTAGGAACAGGCTTTACAACAGGGGCTCCACCTTTCTTCTCATCAAGCATTTTTTGAATAATACGCGCTCTTTCCTTCTGAATTTCTATTCTAAGTTTTGAATCTTCTTCATTATCATAATAAATAATTCCATCAATAATAGTCTTTTCCACTTTGGCATAAACCGATAGTGGATTCTCCGACCAGAGCACCACATCAGCATCTTTGCCAACTTTAATGCTTCCAACTTTTTTATCAAGATGTAATAATTTAGCAGGATTAAGCGTTACCATTTTCAAAGCATCTTCCTCACTGGTTCCACCATATTTAACCGACTTTGCAGCTTCCTGATTCAATCTTCTCTCCATTTCTGCATCATCCGAATTAATTGCAGTAACCACACCCATTTGATTCAACAAAGATGCGTTATAAGGTATTGCATCCTTCACTTCCATTTTATATGCCCACCAATCACTGAAGGTCGAAGCTCCTATTCCGCGGGCTTTCATCTTGTCTGCTACTTTATAACCTTCCAGGATATGAGTAAACGTATTCACCTGAAAGCCCAATGAATCGCCCACATGCATCAACATATTAATTTCCGATTGCACATAAGAGTGGCAGGTAATAAAACGTTTTTTATTTAAAATCTCCGCCAATGCTTCTAATTCCAAATCTCTACGGAAAGGTGCAGCAGCTACTTTCGATTTATCTGATAACGATGATTTTTGTTTTGCATCATATTCTTTTGCTCGTATAAAATAATCATAATAAATCTGCTCAACACCCATTCTGGATTGTGGAAAACGAATAGAATTAAAATCCCCCCAATTGGATTGTTTAACATTTTCACCTAAAGCAAATTTGATAAAACCATCTGCTTTCTCAAATTTCATTTCTTCCGGATTTTTACCCCAGCGTAATTTAATTATCGCAGACTGACCACCAATAGGATTTGCAGAGCCATGTAATAGTTGAGCAGAAGTAACACCTCCAGCCAAAGAACGATAAATACTAATGTCTTCTGAATTTATTACATCACCAATTCGCACCTCTGCACTGGAAGCTTGTGTTCCTTCATTTACTCCGTTTGAAATGGCAATATGTGAGTGTTCATCAATGATTCCTGCTGTTAGATGTTTTCCTGTACCATCTATCACTTTTGCATAAGCAAGTCGTGGAGCATTTATCTCATCTGCTATTCTTACAATTCTTCCCTCTGTCATATATACATCCTGATTCTTCAATATGCCTTCTGATTCGTTTGTCCAGACTGTAACATGTTTTATTAGTACAGCATCATAACGATTCTTAAACTCCTTTACTTTCTCTTTAATAATTCCTTCTTCATCTTCATGCGGTTGACCATATGCAGTAAACGGATAAATTACTTTTCCGAAGGAAGGTTGCTTTTTTACAGAATCTTTATTAACTATTGCGGTATTAGTTGATTTATAAACTGCACTCCAGTCCATCCACTCTCCATCAGGATTCTGTCCTTTTCCGTTCATTTTTAAGGGTTCGGTAATTATATTTCCACTTAAACGAAAAAGATTAAAACTTAAAGAAATATTATTGCCAAAAACTATTATGTTCACAGGCGTTTTTACAGTGTCAATTAAAACAGTTCCTTTTAATTTATCAATTTCCCCTTCTATTTTTAATTGAAGATTTACTTTTTTATCATAAGAGAAATCATAATTACCTCTGATATCAATACTGTTGTAATTATTAATCTTATATGGGTTTCCTTGAATCCAATTTTCATAAATAATCGTTTTCTCATCAAATAGATTACCCGAAGTAATAATAAAGTTAGCAATCATACCTGTTTTCAAACTACCTATTTTATCACTTAAATTAAGCATCTCGGCAGGCGTAGTTGTTAATGACTTTAAAGCTTGCTTCTCCGAAAGGCCATAAGAAATTGCTTTACGCAAATTCTTCCAAAATTCCTTTCTATCCTTTAAATCAGCAGTAGTTATAGCAAACTGAATATAATTTTTCTCTAAAGCAAACGCATTTACAGGTGCCATTTCCCAATGCTTTAACTCTGTCAGCGAAACATTGGCTGCATCATAGGCGTCTTCAACATCATATGCAGCAGGAAAATTAAGCGGAATAATAAATTTGCATTTAGTTGCCTTTATATCATCTAGTCGTTGGTATTCATTACCACATCCTTTTAGTATATATTTTGTTTTGAATTCATCACCTATTTTGTCTGCTCGCAAAGCGTTTAACTTATCAGTTGTTTCAAATATTTGAGGAAGTGATTGTAAATTATTAAACGCATCAAGAGAAATATTGTATTCCTTTTTTGTTTTATCGTTTTTATACCAATTTGCATCTAAATAAGTTTGACGAAGTAATGCAATAGCACCCATTAAAGAAGAAGGGTAATCCTGAGTACTAGTACCTTTGTCAAACGAAAACATAGCTGCAGCCCTGTCTTTGATAATCAAGTTATTTTCTTTCCCATCAGCAAGAGAAACTACAGCCGAACTTCCACGGACTATACCATCGCGTTGAAAAGTATTGACAGCACCAAATCCCATTTTACGCATTTCTTCAGAAGCAGCCAAGTTATCCGTAAATATTTTATATGCTTCTACATCTGCTTTCACAGCTTGATTCCAACCATAAGCACCTTTTACATTGCTTTCCATTTGAGGGAAAGGATTTATTTTTGGTAAAACTTTTGGTTCTGCAATACCATAAGTAGTATAGGCATCAATCAATGAAGGATAAATGAATTTGCCTTTCAAATCATACACCACTGTGCCTTTAGGAACAGTAACCTTTGCTCCTACTTCTATTATGATTCCATCCTTTATTAACAGTGTAGCACTAGCAATAGTTTCATCAGGGTTGACCACAATATTAGCATTGGTGAATGCATAAGTAGTATGAATTTTATTAGTAGTGCCATTCACAGGAAACGTTTCCTGGGCAACGGCAACAGCGAAATTGACAATGGTAAAGAATAAAACGAGTATTTTTTTCATATTAAAGGAATTAGCGCTTTTTCAGCGGAAACAAAAATAGTATTTAAATATGACTCGTTGTTAATTTAATATGAACGACAAAAGCAGAGTATTTTTATTACTTTTGACCACTTAAATTAAATCCCTAAATAAATTATTATGTACAAAGCACTATTTTACACACATCTTATTTCGGTAAACATTTTTTTATTTGCTTACCTTATTAAAACAATCTTACTTCTGACAAACAAAAAGGAAGCACTTGAAAAATTTTCAAAAGGTTTTAAAGTTCCTGAAATGATTATCAGCACACTATTTCTTTTATCCGGTATTTATCTATTGGTTCAAATGGGAGCCACTAAACTTTTAATTATTAAAATTTGTTTTGTTTTTGCATCCATCCCTCTTGCGATAATTGGTTTCAAGAAGAGTAATAAAGTTCTTGCAGTAATTGCAATGCTGTTAATTATAATGGCCTATGGCTTTGCAGAAATGAATAAGAAAAAAATAGATAAACAAACTATTGCTCCATCTGTAGCTGATGTTACTAGTCCTAACTATGATATCAAAAAACATGGAGAGGCTATTTATACTGCTTATTGTCAAAGCTGCCATGGGATGAATGGAACCAATGGTTCTGGCGGTGCGGACTTGACTGTTTCCAAAAAAAGTTTTGAAGAAATGAAAGCCCAAATTAAATCCGGTTCAATGTCGATGCCACCATTTAAAGATATAATGAGTGAGCAGGAAATAAGCGCTGTGGTTGCTTATATTGTAACCTTTAAAAAATAAAATAAAAAACAGTTTAAGGTTTAAAGTTGGAAAGTTTAAAGTTATCACACATCTAAGACTTTCCAACTTTTGACTTTTTAACTTTAAACTTAATGCACGACACCTCGAAGAAAAAAGAAACTGCTGTACTTATTGGTCTGATAAATAAAAATCAGGACGAAGAAACAATTACTGAATACCTTGATGAACTTGAGTTTCTGGCGGATACAGCCGGAGCTGAAATTAGGAAACGTTTTACTCAACGACTCGAACATCCCGATACACGAACATTTATTGGCTCCGGCAAATTAAATGAGGTGTGTACTTATGTAAATGATAACACAATTGACATCGTTATCATTGATGATGAAATTAGTCCTGCCCAACAACGAAATGTGGAAAAGGAAATTAACATAAATCCGAAACATAAAATTAAAGTGCTTGACCGTACTACGCTAATCCTTGATATTTTTGCTTCCCGTGCGCGTACTGCTCATGCCAAAACACAGGTAGAGCTTGCACAGTATCAGTACTTGCTTCCTAGGCTTACCAATTTATGGAGTCATCACGATAGAATAAAAGGAGGGATTGGAATGAAGGGTGCCGGTGAAAAGGAAATTGAAACTGACAGACGTATTGTCCGTGACCGTATTTCGCTGCTCAAAGAAAAACTTTTGACAATTGACAAGCAGATGGAAACTCAACGAAAAAGCAGAGGCGAATTGATTCGTGTGGCTTTAGTGGGTTATACCAATGTTGGGAAAAGCACTATTATGAACCTTTTGAGCAAGAGTGATGTATTTGCAGAAAATAAACTGTTTGCTACTTTGGACACTACAGTGCGTAAAGTTGTAATTGAAAACCTTCCTTTTTTATTATCGGATACAGTAGGATTTATCCGCAAACTGCCTACCACGCTTGTCGAATCATTTAAATCAACATTAGATGAGGTTCGCGAAGCCGATATATTATTACATGTGGTTGATATTTCTCATCCCGGATTTGAAGACCAGATAAATGTGGTGAATCAAACGCTCACTGATATTGGCGCTGGTGATAAACCGGTAATGATGGTGTTTAATAAAACAGATGCTTTTACTTTTGATGAAAAGGAAAAGGATGATTTAACTCCTTCTACAAAAAGAAATATAAGTTTGGAGCAACTTCAAAAAACATGGATGAATAAACCGGATATGCCTTGTTTATTTATTTCTGCTATCAATAAAGATCATATTGACGAGTTCAAGAAAACACTTTATGATAATGTGAAAGCGCTGCATCAGAAACGTTATCCTTATAATAAATTCCTTTATTAGAAATTACCTGCAGAAAAAGAAAAACAGATTTTTCACATAAATGATTTAAACATTTTCCGTTTTAAAAATGAAACTATCTTTGCAAACTCTTTAATCAGCAGAATGAAATTTATTACTCGCCACACTTTACTTTTATTTGCATTTGTTTGCATAAGCGGAATATTTGTTTCCTTTATTAGTTTTAGAAACTCTGGAAATATTGAAGACAACAGAGAATTGATTGATAAGATTTTTCAATCAGTGAAGGATTTAAAAACATTACGTTATAGCTTGCAATGTAACGAAAGGATCAAAGGAAATATGTTCCATTCCGAATCAAAGGTAAAACTTCAAACTTCTCCTCGGAAATTATATCTGAATATTAAAGGTATAGAGGTACTATGGATACAAGGGACTAATAATGGTGAAGCGCTAATAAATCCAAATTCATTTCCTTATATCGATCTTAATTTGGACCCGTATGGTGCAATAATGCGCAAGGATCAGCACCACACAGTTCATGAAATGGGGTTTCTGTATCTTCAGGATATATTAGAATATGATTTAAAAAAGGTAGAAGGCAGTGTAGATAAATACTTTAAAATTTTGGGAGAGGAGATGTATGAGAACAGACCTTGTTACAAACTTTCCGTAACCTATCCAAGTTTCGCTTTTATGCCATATACGGTAAAAAAGGGAGAAAACCTTGTTACCATTTCCCGAAGATTAAGGATAAGCGAATATATGGTGTTGGAAAACAATCCTAAAATAAGTAACTATAATGATGTGAAAGAAGGGCAGGTAATACAAATACCAAATGCCTATGCTAAACTTACTTTATTATTGATTGATAAAGAATATTTATTGCCCTTAAGTACAAAGGTATATGATGATAAGGGCGTTTATGAAACGTATGATTATCACGGCTTACAGGTAAACACTGCAATTGCGCCTGAAGAGTTTACAAAAAAATATAAGGACTACCACTTTTAGTTCTTACCAGTTAGGTAGCCCACCTAAATTAAACATGACTCAACAACATAGGTTCAATTCCAAAACGCAATAGTTCACTCCCTAAATGATAAGGACCTCTCCCTATTTGCTGAGATCAACTTCCTTTATGGTGAGAACCATTCCCTATATGATAAGATCCATTCCCTTTATGATGAGATCCACTCCCTTTATGATAAGATCCACTCCCTTTCCGCTTCCAAACACAATTTCATAACACATAATCAGCAAGTTAGCGTTTTCTTCCTTTTATTCAATAAATTAAAAATTAATAACAACTATTTCTTAGTCATTTCAGCATAAGTCATTGCGGTAATATCAGCAATTACACTTGGAAGTTTATCAATAGCATATCCCTTAGTCATAATTGTAAGTAAATAGGAGCTATTGTTAAGATAAATAATACCTGTTTCGTGCAACTGACGAGTAGTTGCATCGCCCATTTCACCAAATTTATGTGCTATTACAGTATTTGGAGGCAATCCTTTTACCATTCCCTCTTTAAAATCACATTGAGCCAATAGTTCTGCGGCAAATTCGGAATGGTCAACACTAAGAAAAGCGGAATTATAAATTACTTTAAGTAACTGTGAACAGTGCGCAACATCCAATTTTATATTTCCATTTTGAATATCCTTAAGGGGAATATTAATCTCAGTAAATAGCTTTTGGAACATCTTCATATCTACATTTTTATTTAATAGATATGTGGCATTGTTATCAGAATACGCAATCATATATTTTAATAGTTCCTTGATAGTATACGACTTGCCAAGCTGAATTTGCTGTGAATTGTAGGTTTGATTAGGAATAAATTCCTGAGGCGAATCGAAGGATAATTTCTTGTTGAGTATACCAGGATTGGCTTCATCCATTCGCAGATAAGTAAGCAAACCAGCTACTTTAATTATTGAACCGGGGTAATAAGTTTCGGTATCATTGATGGATATCCAATCACCTTTGGGGAATACTCTGAGATAAACTGAAGCAGATTGAAGGATTCCTGCTTTTTTGAACTCATCAATCTTATTTATTATGTTTGTTTTGAGTATTGATAGAGATGGTGACTGCTCCTCCTTTTCGGCAGATAATATTGGGCGAATGTATTTATAACCTTCAATTAGAGTAACTTTATAATCGCAATTTCCACTGCCAATTGCAAACTTTGAAGTGTCTATTGAATATAGGTTTGCCGAGGATTTATAATAATGTTTGCAAATTTCAAATGTTATCAATGAACTAAGCAAACAAGATACAATAATTGCAATAAAAATATTCTTACTAGATGACATTATTAATTAAAAGAATGGAAAGTCCACCATAGATTTCCAGAACAAAGGTATTAATAATACTCCTAACAGATCTAAATATATTGACATAATTGAAATATTAGGCGATGAATAAATGATATTATATGACCTTCTATTTTTAGTTATTATTCCTAATCTCCATCTGAAAGGAAAACGATAACTGAATATTTGATCTGCTCTAAACGTAAAAATATAGCGAAGAACATTAAATAGCTTAACTTTGCGTACTAAATTTTTTATAAGACATGAGTAGAATATTTTTCATACTAATTATATTGCTTGTCGACAAGGGCATTTTAACTGCGCAAACCAGTAAAGCGGATACAGGTAAAGTGGAATTTGTACAAAGTGACAAAATAAAAGAACTGGAAGGGAAGCATATACAGATAAATGAAAAAGCACGTATTAAAGGATATAGAGTAAAGATTCATTTTGGAGCAGATAAAGCAAAAGCAAAAGAAATAAAAGCGCAGTTTATTGCTAAATATCCTGATGTTCCTGCATATGAAAAGTATGATCAACCCAATTTCAATATTCGAGTAGGTGATTTCAGAACTAAATTAGAAGCTTATAAGTTTCTGAAACAAGTTCAGGCAGATTTCCCTGCTGCCTTTTTAGTGCAGGATGATATTGAGTTTCCGAAGAACTGAAAGTAAATGAGACGAGCAGTTTTAATAACTTTGATTTTATTTTCTTTCAGCAGAATATCTTCTCAGAATAAAGAAGAGAATGCTGAAGTAAAGGTTATTCATTGCAGTAGTTTCGGAATATCCAAACCGTTGAGAGAAATTAATGAATTTGTGAGTTCGGCGGCAGATGAAAATGATAGGGAAGAATCAAATGACCGATTAAACCGACCTCCTCAAACATTTATTTATCATGCAAAAGACGGTGTAGAGTATGGTGAGGATTTGGCCGTAAGACAAACTACAATGGGTTCCCGACCTCCACTGGGGCCAATTGCAAACTGGGCGGGACAATCGGGGAACGCTTATCCACCTGACCCTACTGGAGCGGTTGGACCTAGTCATTATGTTCAGGGTGTAAATTCAACTTCAATAAAGATTTTTAATAAAACAACGGGAGCTCAAATAGGCAGTGTTATAAGTCTAGGACAATTATGGAGCCCGGCCATTACCAACCAAGGCGACGTGATTGTGCTATATGATAAGTATGCGGACCGTTGGTTTTTAAGTCAGTTTGGAGGCGGAACACCAAGTAAAATATATATAGCCATTTCGACTTCACCTGACCCAACCGGAACCTATTATACATATACATTCAGCAGTACAGATTTTCCTGATTATTTGAAATTTTCTATTTGGGATGATGGATATTATATGACATCAAATCAGACTACTGCAAAGGTGTTTTGCTTTGAGCGAGACCAAATGCTACTTGGTAATTCGGCTGCAAGAGCAATAAGTACTACTTTTAATAAGGGAACTGTGAGTTCGTTTTTTATTCCATTGCCTGCAGATGCTGATGGACAGTTGCCTCCCGCTAACACACCATTGCCATTTTTCGCATATTATGATAATGCATGGGGAGGAGGAGCGGATGCAATAAAGATATGGTCGATGTATGTAAATTGGGCAATTACACCAACAGCAACGATAACAGCTACTCCAACGGTGGTGCCTACTTCTGCATTTGATGCTAGTTATGATTTAAACTGGAATGATATTCCACAGCATGGAACTACTCAACGATTGGATGGATTGGGAGGAGTATGTATGTTCCGAGCACAATGGAGAGTATGGTCGGGATATAATAGTGTGGTGCTTAATTTCGCGGTACAAGTTAGTGCAAACCCTATTCAACGAGGTATAAGGTGGTGTGAATTGCGGCAAGACCAAATTACAAATCAATGGACTTTATATCAGGAAGGTACTTATTCGCCAGATGCTTTATGCAGGTGGAATGGCAGTATAGCAATGGATGGGAATGGCAGTATAGGTTTATGTTATGCGTTGTGTGATTCTGCTACTTCGGTATATCCGAGTTTAGGATTTACAGGTCGTTTGGCAACTGACCCGCTGGGAACCATGACTTTTACAGAAAAGGTAGTTATTAATGGGAGTGGCGCACAAACTGCAAATAACAGGTTTGGCGATTATTCGCATACATGTATTGACCCTACTGATGATCATACTTTCTGGCATACCGGAGAATATTTTGTAAGTGGAGTTCCAAGTACACGAATTTATACATTTCAACTGCCGCTTGGTGCAGGAATTTCCAGTTACGAAAATGGAAATGCTGTTGTAAATGCTTTTCAAACAGGGAATACTATCACTGTGATTGGAACGAATCTTCCAACCAATGATGAATTAGTTGTGGATTTATTTGATGCAGGAGGAAAACAAATATCAGGAAGAAAAATAATTCCTATGTCAAATTCATTTGAATTAACTATAGATGCAGCAGCATTAGCTAAAGGAACATATTTAGTGAGACTGGGTAAAATAAACAGCAGTTTTCAGCGAGTAAAAAAGATAATAATCAAATAAAACAATAATCATTAAACAATCTATTATGAAATCATATATGCTAATTTTATCAATTGCAATTTCATTGTCAATTAGCTGCAAAACAAAAAAAGCAACAGCAGAAACTTCTTCAACAAATGTAAAACAAACCACTATGACTGATACACAAGCGGCAGCACCAAAGAGTACGGGAAAAGTATCTCATCAATATAGAGCAACAGGATGTGCTACTGTGATAGTAATTACAACTCCTGACAATACAATTACTCTTATACCAAAAGATAAACTCCCTGATAATATCGATGTTGATGGATTGGAAATTTCTTTTGATTATCGCCTGTTGAAAATGCACAATCCAGTAGGATGCAATGTTGGGATTCCGGCAGCAATTACTAATATAAAATCAGGGAAATAGTTTAGCATCAAATTTTAATAAGGGCTTTACCCTTGTTTAATTGTTAATTTTGAATTTCTAAATAAATAGATATGGACACCACAAGACAATTAAAAGTATCACGATTAATACAAAAGGAACTAGGGGAAATATTTCAGCGCGAAACCCGAATGCTTTTTGGTAATGCATTAATAACAGTTACTCAAGTGCGTGTTAGTCCCGATTTAAGCGTTGCGAAAGTATATGTAAGTTTGTTCAATGTGCCCGATACAAAAGTTCTTCTGAAACTAATTCAGACTCATACCAAAGATATTAGAACCAAGCTTTCGGACAGAATTAAAAAGCAGGTACGTATTATTCCCAATCTTGTTTTCTTCCTTGATGATTCATTGGATTACGCAATGCGGATTGATGAATTGCTTAAAAAGTAATTATTGTATAGTTATTTTGCCTTATTGTTAAAGGACAAAAGGCTTTTTCTGGAAAAAAGCACTATTCTTTCCAAGAAAAGAATGGTTCCAATCAAGAAAAGAATGGTTCCTACCAAGGAAATAATGAAGGTTTTGCTTAGAGTGATAAGGCTTGCTATTGGCAATCTACAATCTACTATTACACTATAATAATTACCTTTGGCACACAAACAGAACAAAATAGACCGATAATAATTGAACTTACCTTTCTTTATAGCCAAACGTTACTTGATTTCCAAGAAATCGCATAATGCCATTAATATTATTTCGGGAGTATCGGTTATGGGAGTTTGTATTGGCACCATGGCGTTGATTATTGTGCTTTCTGCATTTAATGGATTATCCGATTTGGTACAATCGCTTTATAATTCGTTCGACCCTGATATTTCTATCACTATAAAACAAGGCAAAACGTTTGATCCGAATGCTGCCGAATTTCAATCACTCAAAAATATAGCAGGCATAGCAAATTATACCGAAGTGATGGAAGGCAATGCATTATTAAAGTTTAATGATAAACAATGTATCGCAACAATAAAAGGAGTTGGCAGAGAGTTCAGGAAAATGAGCGGCTTTGATACCTTGATACATAATGGAGTTTTTAATCTAGAGAAAAGCAACATTTTGATCGGAAAAGGGATTGGCAATGTGCTGCAAACCGGTCCGAAAGAACTGTTTTCTCCTATATCCGTATATGCTCCGAAACGGGGAAATATCAATTCGATAAACCCTGAAGATGGGATGAATGAACTGAAAGTATTTGTATCGGGTGCATTTACCATTAATGATGAGTTCGATTATAAATATGCCGTAATGAATATTGATAATGCCCGCAAGTTACTTGATTATAAAAACGAAGTTACTTCCATTGAATTAAAATTTAAACCTGATGCTGATAAGGAAAAAGTGCAGCAACAATTGATTTCTGTGCTTGGAAATAAATATGAAGTGAAGAACAGGGAACAGCAAAATGCAATGCTTTACAAGACATTGAAATCGGAAAAGCTTTGGACGTTTTTAATTCTTGTATTTATTTTAATTATAGCAACCTTCAATGTTATCGGCTCATTGACCATGCTGATTATCGAAAAGAAGAAAGACATCACCATATTAAATAATATGGGAGCTGATATTACTTTAATACGAAGAATATTTTTGCTGGAAGGGTTGATGATTACATTACTAGGCGCATTGTTTGGATTAATACTGGGATTATTTGTATGCTGGCTGCAAATCAAGTTCTCGCTGGTAAAACTTTCGCAAGGGTACGTTGTAGATGCATATCCTATAAAAATTCACACAATGGATATACTTCTTATATTAGGCGTAGTATTGTTGATTGGATTTGTTTCTGCATGGTATCCTGTCAGATTATTTACCAAGAAACATTTGGTTAGAATAGCTTAATTAAAATTCTATCTATTTGAAAACATTCTGCTAAATAGTATGGTAAAAATGTTTTGCTTAATCTCCTGATTTGCGAATTTTAATATTCACCTGTTCTATTCGAGTGAGGGAAGCAGAGATTATTGCAAATTGAAAATTGCCAATAGATATTACTTCATTCACTTTTGGAATGCTTTCATGGTAATACATTATTAAGCCTCCTATTGTTTCAAAATTATCGAGTATTGGCAGTTCCAGATGATATTTATGATTAACATAGTCTGTTTCTAATCTGGCAGAAAAGATAAATTCAGTGGCACTTATTTGTTTTTCTATCAATTCTTCTTTGTCGTGTTCATCTTCTATCTCACCAAAAATTTCTTCCATCACATCTTCCATGGTGAGCATTCCGGAAGTGCCACCAAATTCGTCCACAACTACAGCAATACTTTTATTTTGTTGTATAAAGACGGTCAACACTTCACTTGCAGGCATTGATTCGGGAACAACACCTACAGGAAGAAGAATACTTTTTATACTTTCCGGCTTTTTGAACAACTCTTTTGAATAAACATATCCAATAATATTATCAATGGTTTTAGAATAAATCAGAATCTTAGAAAGTCTTGTCTGAATAAATTTCTGCTTCAATTCTTCCATAGTGCTATCCACATCCAATGCAATAATTTCAGTCCGTGGCACCATACATTCTCTTGCTTTCACATTTGAAAAGTCCATTGCATTCTGGAATATCTGTATCTCATGATCAACTTCTTCTTTCTGCTCTTTGGCAGAAGTTCCTTCCTTCAGATAATTATCCAAATCGATCATTGTAAAGGCAGTATTTTCCTTTTCAATTTTAACGCGAAATATCTTTTTCAGAATAAACTCTGAAACACCAATAGTAACCATTACAAAAGGATATAATATTCCAAAGATGAGTGTTAGCGGAAAAGCAAACAATTTAAGCGACTTGTTGGGGAATAACCTGAAAACATTTTTAGGTAAATATTCTGCGGTTACTAGGATAAGCATGGTTGAAAAAAAGGTAGAAAACAATAGAGTTATAAGGTGGGAAGAGGTGAAATGGACAATAAAAGGTTTTAATTCATCATCCATATAAATACTGAAAATCACTAGGGCTATATTATTTCCCAATAACATAGTACCTAAATAACGGGAAGGATACTTGGTAAAATAAGAAAGTATTTTCGCTGAAAAGCTGCCTTGTTTGCTTTCTAATTCAATACGTAACTTGTTGGAAGTAATAAACGCAATTTCGAGTCCCGAGAAAAAAGCGGAAGCAATTAAAGCAATAATAATGACGACGGAACTTTCCAATAGTTATTTCTTTTGCGCTTTTTCCTGTTGAGTTTTATCAAACTTTATTCGCTGCCTTCTTCTTACTGCATACATTAATCCGCTGGCGAATGTGAGAACTAGAAAATAAATTGCTCCTCTTGTATCTTGCGAAATAATACTGAAAGCACAAAGCAATATGGCTATACATCCTATAAATAGCCAGCTTAATTCAAGTATTCTAAATGTTTTATTCATCTTTTATAATTACAAATTTAAAGATTACTTTTTCTTATTAAAGTCCTCTTCTTTAGCACTTATTTGCCCTTTAGGATTCTTAATTTCATAATCAGAGAAGTCCTGATTTGCTGTTAATCCATCACCCCAAATTGTTTGGTCCTTAGTTTTTATCTTTACAAATTCATCGGTAAAAATCTTCTTTGTGATTGCATTCCAAATTAAATGTTCAGTATTTAATGTATCTCCTTTCTGATTTATTACTACCACATTTCTTTTGGCTTCCATGTGTTCCATTCCGTTTCCACTATCAAACCCAATCCCATAGTCGGCTGTAAGTTTCGATTGTTCTCTGTGATGTTCATCATAAAAAATAATCTCCATTCCTTTAGGCAATTCCATATACGGTTTTATGCCGGCATATCTATCTAACTTTGGTGAAGTGAGCTTTGCCCTTACTCTGGCAGAATCGCTGTACATTATTTCTACATTTCTATCTGATTGAATTGGTAAAATTTTTTCACTTATAGAAGTAACCGTATTTACAACCGCAATATCGTTTTCGCAGGAAGAAAATGCCAACAATAAAATCGGAATCAATAAATGTAATCGGGGAAGATATTTTACAACATTCATCATGAAGATGATGTAAAGTTAATCAAATTTTGGTTTTACAAACCAGCGGTCGTTCATGGTAAAACCAACAGTTACCTTAAATATGTTTTCCTGTATTAAACCATTATTAGTAGTTCCAAGAGCACTATATTCAACACCAACATTTATCATAGAAAAACTTTGTAATAAATAATTTCTTCCTACAGGAAATCCAATACCAGCAGTAACTGCTTTTTCCATTAATTGCGTACTTCCCAATTCATATGCTGTTTGAGCATAACGGGCTCCCAATCGATAATGCATTCTTTTCAGATAATAACCTTGTCCTGCCTTTGAATTTGGAACGTATTGAGCACCTAATGAAACACGGTAACTATTTTTCAAGCCTCCATCCTGATTAAATGCCTGATATGAACTCCAATTTTGCATTGCAAAGTCAGCAGCAATATATAATTTATCACCCTTTTTTATTCCAAATCCAAATCCTATTGATAACGGCAATGTTATTTTTCCTTTTGTGCCAAACGAATTCTGCATCGTATCTCTTATCCTCTCATACCCTTGTGCATCGTTGTAATAACTATACGAAAGGCTATCCACTTTTGCATGAATATTTGATTGTGCTGCGAAAGTAACTCCGAATAACAACTTCACCTTTTCTTTTAGTTCACGACGCCTTATAGGATTCAATGTATCCTTCAAGTCATGATATTTTACCGAACCAATAGTGTACGCATATTGTGCTCCGTAATCGAAATACACATCCGAAACTCTTGTAGAAGTACCTGTTCTTGTATTATAGAAACCGCTTCCGTAGGGGAAAATGGAACGTTGTAAATGGTCAATCCCTCCAAATAAATAGGAAGTATTAAATCCTACTGATAATGGCTGCAATAATGCTCTGCGTGCCCTTATTTTTTCTATTGTTAATCTATCGGCATTAAGTACCGAATCTGATTTTATACTATTATCAGGATTTCTTCTTGATGCTAAATTATTATACTTCTCTGATTTTAGGAACCGTGGCAACAAGCCATACAATGGTTTAACTCCATTTCCGAAAACTATCTGATTTATACCTCCCGAACCTTCATATAAATAATCAACTCCTCCTATATTGGTAATATCCTGATGATCGGTAACTTTATAACCCACGGAACTATACGGAATCAATCCTATGCTTGCTCCCCACCATCTTTTGAAAGGAAAAGCAAGTGAAACATAACCCAATGATGCAGTATTTATCGTCTGCTTGCTGCCAGTGCTTACTAATTGTTCACGATTATAATTTACTCCCAGCTCGGCAGTTGTTAATCTTATGCTGGTATTGGAAGCAGGGTTATTGGGATTAATGGAAAACATTGGAGTGGAATCGTTTTGCATGGCGATATTTGTTCCTCCCATTGCAAATGACTGTCCGAAGTTTTTAGCATTCAAGTTACCTATTCCATAGCGCGAATATGGCGAGCTGGTGTTTTGTGCCCAACCTGTAGTAGCTAAATTCAGTAAACAAATGGTGATTATCAGTAACGAAAACGGGATATTTCGGACCTCGGTGAACTTCTTTTCTTTATGTCTTCGCATTAAAATTATAATCTAAAATTACATTCAATCCTTTCAGGATTAAATTTTGGTCTGCAAAGATGCTGTTTTTTAACCGTTTCGCAAAGAAATTAATATCTCCGCCAGTGAATACAACTGTTAAATCTTCATAAATTGATTTATACCTATCTATAATGCCATCCACTTCTGCAACTGCGCCTAATTCGGCTCCCATCAATATGCTTTCGTTTGTATCTCTTCCAACAAGAGTATCAAAATGCTCGTCCATTTCCACCAACGGTAAACGAGAAGTAAATGTATGTAATGCTTTTAATCGCATTTGTAATCCCGGAGAGATTCCTCCTCCTAAATATTCATTTTTCTTTGTTACGAAATTGTATTTAATGCACGTTCCGGCATCTATTATTAAAACATTTTTATTTGAAAATAAAAAATTGCCGCCTACTGCTGCTGCAAGCCTGTCGCTGCCCAAGGTGTTTTTTGATTTATATAAATTGGTAATCGGCAGTTGCGATTTATCAGTAAAAAGGATTGTATTGGTTTTTGATTTCAACTGATTTAAAAACCCCTCCATATCATTCACCACTGTAGCTACCAAACATCTTTCGATGGAATGGCTATTAAATAAATCCGCCTTGAGCAAATCATCGGAAGTATCAAACAGAAAATGCTGCACCATTTCATTTTTATTGAAGATGGCTGCTTTTATTCGGGTGTTTCCTATGTCTATAATTAATTTCAAATCGTGTTTATCTATAGCGCAAAGTTATTAAAGTTTGTCATGTGGGCTTTCTACTTTACTCAACAATTCTTTCCACTCATTATATATATGCGCTCACTCAAAAACCGAAATTTTCGCCCCTCATTTTAGTCAATATGCTATAAAACAGTATTATAATTAAAATATTCGTCCGTTTCTAAATAAGTTTCACCCGTGGGAAATTTTCCAACGGGTGTAGGAAATTTAGTTTTGCTTGCTTTCGGGAAATCAAATTTGATTTATTTTTCACTCTAATCCCGAATTAACTTATTGAAGAAAGATTTTTCTATTTCCTAACCACAATTTTTTCCTTATGAATAGTATTTCCTTCTTTTACATTTAAAAAGTAAAGCCCGGAAGCAAAACTTCCGCAATTGATTTTCAATTTATTCCCTGCTGATTTCTCACTGTATAATTGTTCTCCCAAGGTATTATATATCTCCACCGTTACCTCCTGATTTCCATTCGTATTAAACACATCAATAAAAAACTCTTCGTTGCATGGGTTAGGATAAATATGAATGCTGCTATTATCAGTTAATGCTACAATGCCGCTGCTTACAAAATTAATAACGTTGGAAATTCCCGAACTGCAACCATTGGCATCTGTAACTATTACATAATAATTTCCGGTCACTGCAGGAGAATAACTGGTGGCTGTGGCACCGCTAATACTTCCCGAAGTACTATTATACCATTGGTTTCCGGTGGCAGCATTGGAATTTAAAACGGAACTTGTTTGTGTGATAGAAGGAGTAGTTGGCAACGGATGTACCACTACATTGATTGTATTGGATGTAGCCGGATTGTTGGTAGCACAACCGTTTGAAGAAGTAACATGGCATATAATTACTGAACCTGTGGCTAATGAAGAAGATGAAAACTGACTGTTATTTGTACCTACTGTGCCGCCATTTACTTGCCATTGATAAGTAGGAGAAGTTCCGCCATTTGTTACACTGGCATTAAAAACCGCATTGGTTCCTTGACATATTGCTGTATCAACAGAGTTGATAGCAGATGAAACAACAGGGAAAGTAACAGGACATAACTTTACATCTACTCTTGTACTATTCATATCCGTTACCACCACATTATTTATGGTTTTTGAAACGTATCCCGACGCAGAATAAGTAACGCTATACGTTCCCTGATAGATGGGGCGGTGATAATCGCCCACAGAAAATGTTGAATAAACATGTGAACTATCTACATCATGGCCGGTGATAAATACTTTCGCTTTCAATGGCAGCCCACTACATGAATCAGTAACTATACCACGAAACCCATGCAGACATTCATTCATATAATTCAAATATGATTTAACATTCGCATTCCATTTATTTGTAAAATCAGTAGTTGGAATCAGCTTTGTATTTGATAATTCAATAGTAACTTCACGGCAATGTTTAAAATAATTCATATAATCCTGACGGCCACCTGTTACCTGATACCAGGCATATCCATCTGTTATTCCGTTTGGATTTACGCTGGTAAAATATCCAGGAGCAGCATTGGCTTGAGCGGTATCGGCATATTTAGCTCCTTCTCTTACCCACCAATTATTGTCGGCATGAAGGCGTGTCCAAGTATCCCAAGGGTAATTTACCACTTCAGAACCACCGTGAAAATTTGCAGACATTGTTAAGTTCAATGAATCGGCAAAATGCATAAAAGCAACTGTTTCGGGTTGCCATGCATTTCCATCAGGATGTTGTCCTGCCTGTGGGTCAGGATAATTCCTATTCAAATCAACATTATTTGCATTATACCTTTGTGCCCCGTTTACTGTGTTATCACCTGCTTTGTAACAACCATCGGGATTAGCCAATGGGTTAATCCAAATTTCAATATTATTTACCAATGAAGTGAGGCGAGTATTTGTTCCATAGTTGCTAAGTAAATAATCAGCTAAATTAAGCATGCCAATATATCCCGCAGTCTCATCGGCATGCATTGTGGAAGTATATAAAAACTGTGGTTTATCCTGATGTACATTTACATTGGAAGAAATTTTAAGTGCTAGCAATCTGTGCCCGCTTGGCAAAGTACCAATTAATACCAGTTTGCATATAGAAGGATAAGTAGTAGCAAAGTTCGCCATCATCGTTTCGTATTGCTGATAAGTAGGATAAGCTGTAAGTTGGGCTCCAAGCAGTGGATTGTTTGAACTTCTATTTTGCGAATGGAAATTACTGTTGGGATTGGGTAGTATGGTATAATTATAATTCAGTGCAATAAACTTTCTAAACTCTTTTTCATTGGCTACAGCCCATACCTGCAAGTCTTTTACATCATCAATGGAGATAATACGGGTAAGAGTATTTATTTCGCTTTTATCTGCAATCTGAAACGTGAAATAGACTTCTATTTTATTTTTAAATAGTTTATGTACCGTTCTGTTTTGTTGTCGGGTAATTGTTTGAGCCGAACTGAAAATGGAAATAAAACAGAATAAGAGTAAAGAATATTTTTTCATGATACTAAATTTAATGAATAACAAATGTATATATTAATGATATCAAAAAATGAAAAAAGAGGCGAGAAGTCTTTTTTGCAAGATAAAGGTAGGATTTACACCTACTCAAATCTTAGTGCTTCAATTGGGTCTAATCGGGAAGCTTTTATGGCTGGATATAAACCGGAGAAAAGTCCAACAATCATACAAATAGAAATTCCTAATAATGTCCATAACCAAGGCATTATAAAACTTCCATTTAAAAATAAAACCGAGAATAAATTCCCACAGATTACTGCGAACAAAATTCCAAGTACACCTCCAAGCTGACAGATTACAATGGCTTCCACCAAAAATTGATTACGAATTGTTTTATGATTTGCACCTACCGCTTTTCTAATTCCTATCTCACGAGTTCGCTCTGTTACCGAAACCAACATAATGTTCATCAAACCAATAGCAGCACCTAATAGAGTAATAACAGCTATTGCAGTTGCTCCTGCTGTAGTTTTGCCTATCAATCCGATTAACATATTCGCCAGATTATCACTTTTAGAGATCTCAAAATTATTGTCTTCGCCAAGTTTTACATTGCGTATAATCCTAAAAAGACCCGTTGCTTCATTCACAGCAATATCCATTAACTGTTGTGATTTTACAAGTATGTTAATAGTAAACGTCATATTAGGCATCGAGAAATATTGCCTAACATTATTCAATGGCAGAATCCCTAATTTATCACCTCCAAATCCTGCACTGTTTCCTTTTGATTTCAATATGCCTATCACTTTGTATTTCCCGCTCCCAATGGTTATTACTTTATCTATCGGATCATCTTTTGAGGAGAATAAAGCAGTTATTACATCTTTTCCGAGTATCGCCACATGATTTCCATATTGTACTTCCTGAGCTGAAAAGTTACGTCCTTTCTCCAATTCATAACCAGCAGTGGCTAAATAATTTTCATCTCCTCCAAACACTTGAATGTTAGGATTGGTCTTTTTTGATTCATACTTCAATACACCAGCTCCTGATGCCCTTGTCGAAACGGAAGGGCTTGAAGGAAATGAATATTCCTTTGTAAAACGTATTGCTTCTTCATAAGTAATGCTTCTAAAACGTTTAGCCTTCTTTCCATTTTGCCCTATATGAACACTCATTTCCCTATTCCTGATAGCAAATGTATTGGCTCCCATACTTGTGAAATTACTATTGATTGAGGTTTTTATGGCGTCAATACAGGTTAAAGTGCCAACTAAAGCAGTAATTCCAATTGCAATGATCAAGGCTGTAAGTACAGTGCGCAACAATTGGCTGCGGATAGCTCCTAATGAGATTTTAATATTTTCTTTTACAAACGTAGCCATCTCTAAATTCTATAGGCTACAAAAGTAGAAAACTAAATGGATTTAGTGCACTTGAACTTTGGAGTTAAAAACAGTTTAAATATTTTCACTAAAAATGACTCCCACATGCCGAGAATAATGTACTTTTGGAACGCAAAAAAATACCCCTCTTAATGAGAAAAAGATACTCAGTGTTAAAATATTTTATTTTTACTCTTCTTTCATTTACCTTCACTTTAAGTAGTTCTTATGCGCAAAACCCGAAAGGTGGTGCTACAAATGGGAAAGGCGCTGCAAATAAAACTGCTGCTACAAATACAAAAAGTATCAAGGCTCGTGGAATAATTGCTGCAGATTTGGATTGTGTAGTAAAAGTAAATGGAACTTCAAAAATTATTAATGTGAAAGCGTATACACAAAGTATGGTATGGCTTACATATGGAATAAACAATATTGAAGCTACTCCTGCAGATAAAAAAAACACTGCAACTTTTAAGACAACCATCGATGTGAAGGATAGTACTAAACAGGTAGTTGAAATCTCCTTCTTCGATGAGAAAAAATTCTTAGATTATGTAAAAGAAGGAAGAGTAGATATGATTGAAATTGCTGTTAAACGTAATCCAGACTACATAAACAATACTGGTCAAATATTGGCTAGCTGCCCGCTTCAATTAGCAATAGTAAACTCACAACCTGAAGTTGCGAAATTATTGGTTGAAAAAGGAGCAACATTTAATTCCCCAGATTATTTTTTTCCATTACATAAAGCAGCTGTGTATGCTTCATCTCAAAAACGTAAAGATAAAGACGTAGCTCCTGATCAGGAGTTGATTGAATATTTTCTGACAAAAGGATGCAAATTAAACGAGAAGGACGATGGCGGAAATACTGTTTTACATGCAGCCTGCCGTGGTCTAAAACTTGATTTAGTAAAGTATCTTGTTGAAAAAGGACTCGACATTAATGCAAAAAATGATTTTGGAGATACTCCATTGAAAATCGCTGAAGCAAAAGGTGGCGTTTCAATTATTAATTACTTAAAATCACAAGGAGCAATTGAGGAGAAAGCGCAAGAGGCCCCTGAAGAAAAATAATATCAATTATCTTTCTATCGCCTCAAATTTTATAAAGATAAAAATATATAGAAAGAAAGAATAATAATTAAAATCACAAAAAACAAAATGGCATTTGACATTGAAATGATTAAGGAAGTTTATAAAAATCTTCCCGGCAAGGTAGAGGCAGCGCGCAAATTAGTTGGTCGTCCGCTCACATTAACAGAAAAAATATTGTACGCACATTTGCATAAAGACCAGAAAGCAGAAAATTTCGGAAGAGGTAAATCGTACGTTGATTTTTCTCCTGATAGAGTAGCAATGCAGGATGCAACAGCACAAATGGCATTATTACAGTTTATGCAGGCAGGTCGCCCGAAGGTTGCAGTTCCTTCCACAGTTCATTGCGATCACCTGATAACAGCGAAGAACGGAGCTAATGAAGATTTAGCGTTTGCATTTAATGAAAGCAAAGAAGTGTATGATTTCTTAGGTTCTGTTTCCAATAAATATGGAATTGGTTTTTGGAAACCAGGTGCAGGAATTATACACCAGGTAGTTTTAGAAAATTATGCTTTCCCTGGAGGAATGATGATTGGAACGGATTCGCATACTGTAAATGCCGGTGGATTGGGGATGATAGCAATTGGTGTTGGCGGTGCTGACGCTTGCGATGTGATGGCAGGACTGGCTTGGGAATTAAAAATGCCCAAGCTTATCGGTGTTAAATTAACTGGCAAACTTAACGGCTGGACTGCACCAAAAGATGTGATATTAAAAGTTGCCGGCATTTTAACTGTTAAAGGCGGAACGGGTGCTGTAGTTGAATATTTTGGCGAAGGTGCTCAATCAATTAGCTGCACCGGCAAAGGAACAATTTGCAATATGGGTGCTGAGATTGGTGCTACCACATCTACTTTCGGTTATGATGATTCGATGTCGCGTTACTTAAAAGCAACTGGTCGTGCTGATGTAGCTGCTTTGGCAGATACTGTTAAACAACATTTGACTGCTGATGCTGAAGTGTATGCAAATCCGAATGAATATTTTGATCAGGTAATAGAAATTGATTTGAATACCTTGGAACCTCATGTAAATGGTCCTTTTACTCCGGATTTAGCTACTCCTATTTCTCAATTAAAAGATGCGGCAATTAAAAATGGCTGGCCTCTGAAAATTTCTGTTGGTTTGTTGGGTTCATGTACCAATTCTTCTTACGAAGATATTTCCCATGCAGTGAGTTTGGCAAAACAGGTTTCTACTAAAAACTTAAAAGCGAAGTCGGAGTACTTGATTAATCCAGGGTCGGAACAAATTCGATTTACTATTAAACGTGATGGTTTCCTTGATGTGTTTGATCAGATTGGGGCTAAAGTATTTACGAATGCTTGCGGACCTTGCATTGGAATGTGGGACAGAATGGGAGCTGAGAAACAGGAAAAAAATACAATTATCCATTCATTCAACAGAAATTTTGCGAAGCGTGCTGATGGAAATCCAAACACGTATGCATTTGTTGCATCTCCCGAAATAGTTACTGCAATGGCAATTGCAGGCGACTTGACTTTTAATCCGCTTACTGATTATTTGACAAATGAAAAAGGCGAGAAAGTAAAACTGGATGCACCAAGTGGTGATGAGTTACCTACAAAAGGCTTTGCTGTTGATGATCCAGGTTATCAGGCACCTGCTGCTGATGGCAGTAAAGTGAATATTCTTGTTTCTCCAACTTCCGACAGATTACAGTTACTTGATCCTTTTTCTGCCTGGGAAGGTATTGATTTGAAAGGTTTGAAACTGCTTATTAAAGCAAAAGGGAAATGTACTACCGACCATATTTCTATGGCTGGACCATGGTTGAAATATCGTGGACATTTGGATAATATTTCAAATAACATGTTGATTGGTGCTGTTAACTTCTTCAATGAAAAAACAGACTGTGTAAAAAATCAATTGACCGGAACGTATGACTCTGTGCCGAAAGTACAACGTGCTTATAAAGTGCAGGGAATTGGTTCGATTGTAATTGGTGATGAAAATTATGGTGAAGGTTCGTCACGCGAACATGCAGCTATGGAGCCTCGTCACTTGGGTGTGCGTGCAGTGCTGGTAAAATCTTTTGCACGTATTCACGAAACCAATTTGAAAAAACAAGGTATGCTAGGTTTGACTTTTTCCGACAAAGCGGATTATGATAAAATAAAAGAAGATGATACTATTGATATTATCGGCTTGACTACGTTTACAGCCAACACTCCTTTAACTGTGGTATTGCACCATAGCAATGGAAGCCAGGAAGAAATAATAGTGAATCATACGTATAACGACCAGCAGATTGAATGGTTTAAAGCCGGTGGTGCTTTAAATATTATTCGTGCTAATGTGAAAG
>CAIRRW010000400.1 GCA_903881065.1 uncultured Bacteroidota bacterium | reverse complement strand
TGCAAAGGCTGTTGCAGGGGAAGCAAAAGTTCCTTTCTTCTCATTATCAGGCTCGGACTTTGTGGAAATGTTTGTAGGTGTTGGTGCTTCACGTGTACGTGATTTATTCCGTCAGGCAAAAGAGAAAGCCCCATGTATTATCTTTATAGACGAGATTGATGCGATAGGTCGTGCACGTGGAAAATCACCTGCACAGGGGGCAAACGATGAACGTGAAAATACATTGAACCAATTGCTGACAGAAATGGACGGCTTCGGAACAAATAGTGGGGTTATTATTTTGGCTGCAACTAACCGAGCTGATATTCTTGATAGAGCGTTGATGCGTGCCGGTCGTTTTGATAGACAAATATATGTTGATATGCCTGATTTAAATGAACGTAAAGATATTTTCAAAGTTCATTTAAAACCATTGAAATTAGATAATTCAGTTGATGTTGACTTCTTGGCAAAACAAACACCTGGTTTCTCAGGTGCTGACATCGCAAATATATGTAATGAGGCCGCGTTAATTGCTGCTCGTCAGGATAAGAAAGAAATAGGGAAGCAGGATTTCCTTGATGCAGTTGATCGTATTATTGGTGGATTGGAGAAGAAGAATAAAATTATTTCCGTTCACGAAAAACAAGTAATAGCTTATCACGAAGCAGGACATGCTGCTGTTAGTTGGCTATTGGAGCATGCTAGCCCATTGGTTAAAGTTACTATTGTTCCTCGTGGTCGTTCGTTAGGCGCGGCTTGGTATTTACCGGAAGAACGTCAAATAACTACTACTGAACAGTTGATGGATGAAATGTGTGCTACCCTTGGAGGTCGTGCTGCCGAAGAGATTGTGTTTGGTAAAATATCTACAGGAGCATTGAGTGATTTGGAAAAAATTACAAAGCAGGCATACGCCATGATTACCATCTACGGTTTGAATGACAAGATAGGAAACATAAGTTATTATGACAGTACAGGAGCTAATGAATATGGTTTTACAAAGCCATATAGTGAACGGACCGCTCAAACAATTGATGAGGAAGTAAGTAAAATGATAGAACTTTCCTATGTTCGTGCAAAAGATATCCTTACTCAAAATAAGCCTTTACTTAAATTGTTAGCTGAAAAACTATTAGAGAAGGAAGTTATTTTTAAGGAGGATTTAGAAACTATTTTTGGTAAGCGCCCTTATGATAAGGAAGAAATTCCATTAGTAAAGACAGTGGAAACACCTGCTTTAAATGGCGAAGTAAAAACAGAAGAGAAAAGTGAACAGGCGAAAGAATTAACGGAAATAATTGCTGAAGTTAAGAATCAGGAAAAGGACCAAGAGATAAAAGAAGAACCTGCTTCAAAAAAGGACTCTGACAAACCAAAGGATACTTTATTTTAATCAATGGCGGACGTTACTTCAAGGGAAAAAGTATTAAAAAAAATAAGGAAGGCTCTAACTACCAAGTCCGCTAGCGAGGTTGGTGATTTGGATTTAGAGTCAGAAATATTTATTTCTTCAGAGGAACCTCTTGAAATACAATTTGCACAAAACTTCTCAACACTTAATGGGAAATTTGTTTTCTGCGAAAACGAAGCAGAATTCATAGAGAACTTTGAATTCTTTATCAAAGACAATAGTTGGAAGAATATTTTTTGTCTTGAATCTTCCATTAAAGAAATTCTTACAAAAGGAAACATAAAATTTTCAGATAAAGAAGAGGAGTTTATGTCCACAGATATTGGTGTAACTCTTTGCGAATGTTTGATTGCACGAACCGGAAGCATTATGATTACATCGAAACAAACTTCCGGCAGGAGACTTCCTATTTATTCAAATTATCATATTGTAATTGCTTATACATCTCAATTACTGTATAATATTAAGGACGGATTAAAATTTATACGTGATAAATATGGTAGTTCTATTCCTTCAATGATAACTACAATTTCCGGACCTAGCAAGACTGCTGATATTGAAAAGACATTGGTTCAAGGAGCACACGGACCCAAAGAAGTTTTTGTGTTTTTAATTGATGATGTTCAATTAACTGATTAAAAATAATATCAATTGAAAAACTTCTTCACAAGGACCCTTACTGCCAGTGCTTTCGTTGCTGTACTTCTTGGATGTACTTATTACAGTCAAGTTTCATTTGCAATACTTTTTTTCATTGTAACTGTACTTGGGCTGTGGGAATTTTATTTAATGGCTGAGAAATCCGGTAGTTTTCCGCAAAAAATAATGGGAACAATTTACGGTGCTATTTTATTTTTAGGGAATGTTTTGGTTTTTTATGCGTATAAGAATTCGGATTCTCAGTCAAGAAATCCTGGATTACTGGTACAGTTTATTATACTATTCATTTTCCTATTTATCTTCCTGATATTTATCTTCGAATTATTCCGCAAGAAAGAAAACCCATTTGGAAACATTTCATTTACTTTTTTAGGAATCATTTATGTAGCACTCCCTCTTTCATTATTAAACTACATAAACATCCTTAGTGGGAAATATAACTACCAGTTGTTGTTTGGTATTTTCTTTATTCTTTGGTGTAACGATGCAGGTGCATATATTGTCGGCTCATTGACTGGCAAGCACAGATTATTTCCACGAATATCTCCTGCTAAATCATGGGAAGGAAGTATTGGCGGAGCATTGATTAGCTACGGCATTGTATTTATTATTTCGAAATGGTATACATCAATTTCTTTCATCGACTGGATGGTAATTGCGACTATCTTAATTGTAATTGGTACTCTTGGCGATTTGGTCGAATCTCTTTTTAAAAGGAGCATACAAGTCAAGGATTCTGGAAATATATTGCCTGGACATGGCGGCATACTCGACCGTTTCGACAGTTTGTTAATGTCGGTACCTTTTATATTCGCGTATCTTTATTTTATCAAGTACTTGGTATAAGTATGATATGTTAATGGTGAATTAATTTACCCTGCACTAATAATTTCCTACATCGGATCCACATCCATATTCACCCTCACCGATTTATATTCACTCTTCCCTTTAAACTTTACAAGTTCCTCTACTATTATTATTTTTACTTGCATCACAGATGATTCACGCTCTATTTTTATCAATATAGTTTTATGAAACAAATTACGTATTCTTGAAATCATCGGAAATTCAGGTCCCAGCACACGTTTTCCAAAATGCTTTTTAAGTTTATCGGCAATATATTTTGAAGCATCATTCACCAAATCCAAATCCTTATGTATCACCGTCATTTCAATCAATCTATAATAAGGCGGATAATTAAAGTTCTTCCTATCCAGCAACTGATTGGTGTACATCCCCACATAATTATTTTCAATCACCTCCAATATTATACTGTGAGTTGGATTATGCGTTTGAATAATCACAGTCCCCCGTTTATTTTTTCGCCCTGCACGTCCCGCCACCTGCGACATCAATTGAAAACTTCTTTCAAACGACCTGAAATCAGGGAAGTTCAACATACTATCCGAATTTAATATCCCAACCATACTCACATTATCAAAGTCCAGACCCTTTGTCACCATTTGCGTTCCAACAAGTATATCCACATTCCGTTCTTCAAAATCCTGTATAATATGCTGGTGCGCAAACTTACTTCTCGTGGTATCCAAATCCATTCTTGCAATCTTCGCCTTCGGATAAAATATCTGCAACTCCTCTTCAATTTTCTCCGTTCCAAATCCTTTCATTCGCAAATCAGTATCACCGCAGGCACCGCATTTACTGGGCGGTTTAATTGCATATCCACAATAATGACATCGCAACTGATTTGTTGTTTTATGAAAAGTCAAACTTACATCACAGTTCACACATTGCGGCACCCAGGCACACATATTACATTCAAGTTGAGGCGCAAAACCTCTCCTGTTCTGAAACAAAATAACCTGTTCTTTCTTGTCCAATGCCAATGTAATTGTATCAAGCAGCAATGGTGAAAAGTGCGACTTCATTTGTTTTCTCTTCTGAGCTTCTTTCACATCGGCAATTAATATCTCCGGCATTTGTACGCCACCAAAACGTTTGGTCATTTCAGCAAATCCATATTTGCCTTCCATCGCATTATAATAACTCTCAATGCTTGGCGTCGCCGAGCCCAATAATGTTTTCGCTTTATGAATATGCGCAAGATAAATAGCACCATCTCTTGCATTATAGCGAGGTGCCGGGTCATATTGCTTATAAGAAGTATCGTGTTCTTCATCTACTATTACCAATCCCAAATTGCTAAACGGCAGGAATAACGCGGAGCGGGCACCGATTATCAATTTTAAGTTTGAAGTTTCAGGTTTGAAGTTTTGGGTGGAACTTGAAACTTGAGACTTGAAATTTAACACCTTATTCCAAACCTCCACTCTTTCATTCTCATTGAATTTACTGTGATACACACCCACAGCATCCCCAAAATATTTTCTTAACCTGTTAATTATTTGAGTCGTTAATGCAATCTCAGGCAATAGATATAAAACCTGTTTCCCTTCTGCAATAACCTGTTCAATAAGCTTTACATATATTTCTGTTTTACCAGAAGAAGTTACACCGTGTAATAAAGTTACATCTTTATTGTTTTTATTTATTGAATCAAGTACACGCTGTTGCTCTTCATTTAATTCAGAGATTTTATTTTCATTCTCAAATGAAGCACACCTTCCGACTTCCCTGTCATACAAAGTAAAAATATCCTTCTTTACCAATGCGTTTAAAGCAGCTTCGCCACCTGCCACCATTTTAAGTATGTCCGATTTCTTTACTTCTATTCTTTCCTTTGAATATCTTTTTGAAAGATTAATATACGCCATCAAAACTTCCAGTTGCTTCACTGCTTTCTTCTCCAGCGAATCAAAAATAGTTTTAAGATTATCTTCTTTATCCGCATAATCAGTAATCTTTACAAAAGTTGCAATCTTCGGTTTGAACTTTTCTTTCAGTTCTTCTTCTATAATTACAACGCCTTTTTCAATCAATGATTTGATAATTGGATATGCCGTTTTCTGTTCAATGATTGCCGATACTTCATTTATTGATAACACATTTCTTAATTCAAGCGCATCAATAATCAGGTATTCCTTATCACTTAAATTATATTTAGTAGTTGTGGAATCAAACGTTGAGTTCAACACAATCTTACTTTCACTCGCCAGTCTCAACCCTCCGGGAAGTGCAGCCACCATTACTTCGCCAATGGTGCACATATAATAACTGCTTATCCAATCCCACAATTCAAATTGTTTTGTGTTTACAATTGGATGCTCATCCAATATAGAATCAATGTATTTAGCTTCGTAAACTTTAGGTGGCTTCTCGTGGATAGTTCTGATAAGTGCAGAATATAATTTCCCTTTACCAAATTGCACTACCACTCTTTTACCCACAGTCACAGCATCATTCAACTCATAAGGAACTCTGTAAGTATAAAGATTGGGGACTGATAAAGGAATTATTACATCAACAAAATAGGTAGTGCGACTCATATTGCAAACTTACATAATAGTTGGGGCAAACAAGTAGTTAACTTATACAAAAGCCTGCAGGTCGTAGAGTTTTTTGTAAGTATTATTATTCTCCAATAAAGAAGTATGAGTTCCACGCTCAATTATTACTCCTTTTTGCATAACAATAATTTCGTCGGCATGCTGGATGGTAGAAAGGCGGTGTGCAATAACCAAGGACGTTCTGTTTTTCATTAATTTATACAGCGCATCCTGCACCAAACGTTCGCTTTCGGTATCCAAGGCAGAGGTAGCTTCATCAAGAATAAGGATAGGAGGATTTTTTAGAACTGCGCGAGCAATGCTTATCCGCTGACGCTGACCGCCACTCATCTTACTTCCGCGGTCACCGATATTGGTTTGATAACCATCCGGCATCTGACTGATAAACTCATGTGCATTGGCTATTTTGGCAGCTTCTATCACTTGCTGTTCCGTCACGTTTTCAATTCCGAATGCAATATTATTAAATACGGTATCATTAAACAGGATGGATTCCTGCGTTACAATTCCCATCAAGGCACGTACATCCTTTAGTTTTGCATCTTTTATAGCAACGCCATCTATTAATATTTCGCCTTCGGTAGTATCATAAAAACGTGGAAGCATATCGGCAAGCGTAGTTTTTCCTGACCCCGACTGACCCACCAATGCTATCGTTTTACCTTTCTCTATCTTCAGATTTACTTTGTTGAGTACCCACCCGATTTCTCCTTCGCGATAAGCGAAAGAAACATTTTTATATTCAATCTCTTTTTTAAATGTTGTAATAGGTATTGGATTAGCGGCATCTTTAATAGTTACTGGCGCATCAAGTATTTTATCAATACGTTCGGCGGAAGCCAAGCCTTTCTGAACACTATAATATGCCTGTGTAAATGATTTGGCAGGAGGCAGCAATTGTGAAAACAAAGCAAGATAAGTAATG
This sequence comes from uncultured Bacteroidota bacterium, assembly GCA_903881065.1. GTDB lineage: Bacteria > Bacteroidota > Bacteroidia > 2-12-FULL-35-15 > 2-12-FULL-35-15 > 2-12-FULL-35-15. The sequence goes on along the minus strand of CAIRRW010000400.1, from coordinate 2,060 downwards.
AAAATTGCACCCGCCATACTCTTTTCTTCCAACACCATTACACCACCTATATATAGTATCACCACAAAAACACTTACGCCCAGAAACTCGCTCAACGGAGAAGCTAAATCTACTTTCCGGAATACTTTGGTGGCAATGGTTGTGTATTGATTATTCTCACTTCTGAATCGTTCGCTTATTCTTTTCTCTGCATTGAAACCTTTGATGATGCGCAATCCGCCAAGGGTTTCTTCCATTATGGAAAGTATTATTCCCATTTTTTCCTTGCCTGTAGTTGAATTCTTTTTCAAGCTTTTTCCTATTCTGCCAATTAAAATACCTACCAGCGGCAACAATACAAAGGAGACGATGGTTAGCTTAATACTTAATGCAATCATCAGTCCGAGGAAAACTATAATATTAACCGGCTCGCGGAATATCATTTCGAGGGATGACATGATGCTCCATTCTATTTCGTTTACATCGGTTGTCATCAGCGACATTAAATCACCTTTGCGTTCTTCGGAATAAAACGATAGGGAAAGGTCGAGCGATTTATCAAATATTTTATTGCGGATATCACGCACCACGCCATTGCGGATAGGCGACAGAAAATACATTGCCATGTAACGCGTAAGGTTTTTCAGGAAGAATGTAACCACTACGAACACACATATCCAGATAAGAACAGGCATCTTACCCATTTCCAATGTTTGTTTGGCAAGATAATAATCAATGGTGTCAAGTATTTCGGTAGTAGAAAATCCAAGGTGGCTTTTGCCGCCTCTTACAATAGATTCCATTTTAGAGTTGTCGTCCGAGAAAAGCATCTGCAGAAAAGGAAACACCATTACGATGGAAAAGGTAGAAAAGATAACCGATAATAAGTTAAAAGAGATATTCAATATACCATATCGCCAATATCCTTTTACATAACGGAGAACTCCGAAGAATTTTTTCATTGCACAAATATACGCTTTGTGCGTGTGTAAATGTCAATTTGGTATTCCTAAATAAATATAAATGGTATAGCGTTACTGCACCACAATCTTTTTATTTATAATTGTTTTCTCATTTGCTGAACCTGCCGCAGTACTTACTTCTACAAAATAAACCCCTTTTGATATGTTACTTACATCAAGCACTGGGCTTTTACTATTAACCGTTAACAGTTTCATATAGTCCGATTGATTAAATTCAAAAAGCATTTCCGTATTGGCTTTCACCAAAACGGGACTGTTTTTTAGTTTTCCTTAGTAATTAACACTATTAGCAGGGCTTCTGAGGGTTAAAAACTGCTACGGAGACCAAATAGGGTCTAAAGCTCGAGCGTAAGACCATAACACTCGAGCGTAAGACCATAAAGCTCAAGCGTAAGACCATAACACTCGAGTGTAAGACCATAAAGCTCAAGCGTAAGACCTTATTGCTCGAGCGTTAGGCATTATTGCGTTATTTAGCAGCAACTTCAATTGTTTGGCTCATCTACTGAAGCTCGTCTTTTATGCTCAATTGAGGTCGGAAATAAACAATTGTGATGATTCTTATCCTGTGATCCGCCCGGTGCTTTTAAATCCCTCTCTGGTTTAAGGTGTAAAGCTAAAAAGTCCCGAATTTCTTCGGGACTTTTCCATCTAAACACAACTAAACACAACCAACTATTAATTAACAATCACTTTTCGGTTCAGCACGTTATGATATTCATCTGTTATTTGAATAAAATAAATACCGGCGTGCATATCTCCTTTTTCAATCACCAGATTATTTACTCCATTTAATACGGTCGATCTTACTTCGTTACCCAAGATGTCGATAATTTTCACAGAAGTATTTTTCTGTACATCGCCAAAAGTAATGGTAGTTTGTTCAGTAAAAGGATTTGGAGAGATGGAGAATTGTCCATTGTGAGAAGTCAATTGATTTACACCCAAATTAACAATACTAACACAGGCAGAAGAATCGGTGCAGTTTCCATTATTTAAAATTACAGCATAGCTTCCATTGGCAGTAGCAGTATAGCTTTGGCTGGTAGCACCGGTAATATTGGTATGTGTGGCGCAATCAATCCATTGGTATGTAAC
>CAIRRW010000399.1 GCA_903881065.1 uncultured Bacteroidota bacterium | reverse complement strand
GAATAATACAGCCATAAAATGAAAAAAAGCATACGAATGAGTAAAAAGTGGAGCGATAAAATAATTAAGAATAAGATTAATAATTAACCGTATATTTATCATTCTTTAACTATTAATTGCATTTAGTAAATCGAATTAAAAGTACTTTTGCGCGAATTTTAAAACAGACAACTGTAACATCAAAATAAAATAAAGAGTAAAACAATTAACAATAAATTAAAAAAAATGAAAAAAATCACAACTACATTATTGCTTGTTTTAATAACAAGTGTAACAATTTTTGCTCAGGCTGTGTTGCCTATTGCTCCTTGGGGCTTTACTGGCTCTGCTTTGCCTGCTACAGGTTGGGTATCTGCAGGTACAGGTTTCTCCTATTACACGGGTTCTGGTAATCCTGCACCAGCTGCAAAATTTAGCGTAACTGGAGATATGCTAACCATTAGTTTTACATCTACACCTGGTACTTTATCTTATGATATTACTGATAACCCTCCAACAGGACAGGCATATACAAGTAATTTTGTTGCCGAAGAATCATCAAATGGAACTACATATACAACTGTAGGCACTGCATTTACCACACAGGCGAATTTTGGTGCTACAGCAGGTACTTTCTATAGTAAATCAAGTGCTTTGCTTAGTACAAGTCGTTTTGTGCGTTTTCACATGGTTACTAAAGCAGTTGGCAACATAGGTTTGGATAACGTAGGTATTACTGCTGGGGTTTCTACAACCCAACAAATGGTTGTAATGCAATCGACAAATACTATTGTTAATGGTGCAACATACTCAGTTAGCTCTCCTGTAAGTACAGCATTGCCGATGAATTTTACAATTAATAATACTGGAACTACGGGAACCCTAAATGTAACAAGCGCTTTACTGTCTGGTCCGGCAGCCGCTGATTACGTTGTTAATACCACAACTCCTATCAATGTTGCAGGTTCTGGAAACTCACCATTAAGCCTTACTTTTACTCCATCAGCAACAGGTACTCGTAACGCAGTGTTAACAATGGCTAATAACGATCCAACAGCTAATCCATACATTATTAATTTGAATGGCATTGGTGGCAACTTAGCAACTGAACCAACAGCACAACCAACAAACTTAACTTTCCCAATTGTAAAACAATATCGTTTATCAGGTTCATTTACAGCAGCAGCAGGTACGCCAGATGGTTATTTAGTTTTAAGAAGTGATGGCACTGCAGTTACAGGAATTCCTGTTGATGGTACTGTTTACCAACAAGGAGATATGATTGGAAATGCAAAAGTAGTATCATCTTCAAATGCAACTGCATTTATGCCTAATAACATCAAATCAAATTCACAATATTTCTTTGCAATTTATGCTTACAATGGGGTTTCTACTTACCGTAATTATTTAACTTCTTCTCCCTTAACTGGCAACACTACTACAACTGGTGCTAATCCTGGAACATATTACGCAGCAATTAATACCGCAAGTACTACCTTTGTAACAGATTTACATGCTTTAGTTAATCCTCATACACAACAATACTATAGCAGTTATGGTCCATTGATGATGGATTATTTATACCAACGCGATACAACATTAGGAAGACACGTTGCAACTTGTCAATACAGCGGAGAAAATATTGTCTACACAGGCCTTTTTGATTGGACAAGTCTCAATATGAGCCGTGAACACATTTACCCTCAAAGCTGGATGCCAACGGTAAATGGCGCTACTTATCTTACTTCCAACGAGTATCAAGATTATCACATGCTATTGCCTGTTGACCAAACAAATGTTAATGCAATACGAAGTAATTATCCTTATGGAATTGTTGTTGGAACTCCTTCTTATACATATTTAGGAGCAAAACTTGGTTTGAATGCAGCGGGAAAAACTGTTTGGGAACCACGTGATGCTGAAAAAGGTGCTGCCGCACGCAGTATGTTATATGAATGTATTGCCTATACTGGCACAGGGGTAAACGGAAACACAAATGCTACTTATGGTGGAAGTTGGTCGTTACCTTTAACAATTAACAGCAGTATTGCTTACGGACAAGATCAGGCGGTATTGAAACTTTGGAACACAACTTATGCTCCAGACAAATTCGAAATTGCAAAAAATGAATATATTGATTCATTACAAGGAAACCGTAATCCATTTATTGATCATCCAGAATATGTTTGTTTCATTGACTTCACTACTATGACTTATCTTGCTACAGGTTGTACAACTGGTGTTAAGGAGATGACAAACGAAGTATCTGTATCATTGGCACCAAACCCTAATAATGGTAATTTTACTATCAACTACACAGGAAGTGAAAACAAACAAGTGAGTATGAAATTATTTGACATGATGGGACGTGTTGTTCTAAGTAAAGAAGTAAGAATTAATGATGGTTTAAATAAAATTGAAATGAGCGTTCCTGAACTAAGTAAAGGAATCTACTCAATCGAATTTATTACTGAATCAAGTACAGAAACTAAAAGAGTAGTTATTCAATAAGAATTAATTAACTTAATAAAAGAGCCGATGCAATATTTGTATCGGCTTTTCTATTTTATAAAATCCACTACTGCTTGGTAGAATTCTTTCGGTTTTTCTGCATGCACCCAATGACCTGCCCCTGCAATAGTTTCAAGTATAGTTCGTGAAAATATTTCCTGTAGTAAATTCATATCATTATCCAAAATATAATTTGATTTCTCGCCACGAATAAATAGAGTCGGGACATCGCAAAATGAGCCTTCCGGTGTGGCTTCTCCAACATTTTCTATTTGATCTGCTATAACCTTCAAATTAAATCGCCAGTCCATTTCTCCGTTTTCTTTCCAATAAATATTTTTTAGAAGAAATTGTTTGGTTCCGAAATCAGTTATATATTCAGATAAAATTGTTTCAGCTTCCTTGCGGGTTTTTATAACAGAAAAGTTTACTGCCTGCAAAGCCTTCAATACCGATTGATGATGCAGCGGGTAATATTTAGGAGCAATATCAACTATTACTAATTTGTCTAAAACTTTTGGATGGTCGATCGCCAATTGCATGGCAACCTTTCCTCCCATTGAATGGCCAATTAAAATAATGTTCTGTAAATTGTAGTCATTAATTAGTTCTAATACATCATCACACATCACTTTGTAATTCCAGCTTTCACTATGTGGCGATAGTCCGTGATTGCGCAAATCAACAATAAATACCTGAAATCTTTGTTCCGCAAATTGTTTCGCCAATGAATT